>JAFGQF010000144.1 GCA_016935775.1 Caldifarciminota bacterium | reverse complement strand
GACAGCCTGACCCTGGCCTACCGGGCGGTCGTCTGGCCGTTCATTGACCTGCCGGTGAAGGGCGCGGACGGCCTGCCGCTGGGGAAAAACTGGGACACTTCCCTATTTCCGCACTCGGCGCAGCAGCGACGGCAGGGCGTCCCGACTAATGGTCAGCGGTCCCTCATCGATTTGCGGGATGGTACCGGAAATGGGGAAGTGTCCCGCTTTTCCCCTGTCTTGACCGACTACCGGCTGGTGTCGCGCGAGATATTCACCGGCCGGCGCAAGCTCGAGGACTACCTGCCGTGCCTGGCGTGCTGGATGGTGGGCGACGACCGCGAGCACCTGCGGATATTCTCGTTCATGGACGACCTGCAAAACTTCATCGCCGGCGAGTTCAAGTTCACCCTGCTGGCGGTGACCGCCGAGGGCACCGGTGCGGTCTACGACATCAGGCCGGCGACCGGCGAGGAACGGATGTTCCTAGGCCGGCAGTAGCCGGACGGCTCCTTGACCGCGCGGCCCGGGCGACCGATAATACCATTCCGGGAAACAAAGGTGAGGGCGGAACGAGGAATGTCGAACGCCGACTGTCGAGTGTCGGATTGACCGGCGCGCGCCAGTCCCGGCAACGACATTCGTCACCCGGGTTTCGTCATCGCGGGCGACGCGATGAAGGACGAGGGCGGAGGAAGGACTGAGCTGGAAATGGCCGTCAACAGGAGGTCAGAGTGAGAACGATTGCCGTCTGCCTGATGTGCGCGGGCCTGGCGCTGGCCGGGACCGTCACCCACGAACTGGAGATATCGCCGCAGGACGTCCGGCTGTCCGAGCGCGGCGGCTACGCCGTCGTCGAACTGGACGTCGAGCGCAACGGGACGGTCGGGTCCTGGACCACCGCGCTCGGCGACGAGTGCGGCCCGGGCGCGCCGCTCCTGCCCGCGCTTTCGGGCAACGTGCTGATTCCGGCCGGCGCCGAGCTGGTGGACATCACCGTCACCGAGCTGGCGCGGGTGCCGGTCGGCGTGGACCGTACGGTCCACCCGGCCCAGCCGATGCGGCCGCTGTCCCAGCCCGAACTGTTTCCCTTTGTCGAACCCGACCCGGCGGTCTACGAGACCGACGGCGCCTACCCCTCGTTCCGGCTGCGGGCGGTGCCGGCCGGTTCCAAGGCCGGGTTCCGCATCGCCGGGTTCATCTACTGCCCGTTCGAGTACCACCCGTCCTCGGGCCGGCTCGAGCTCATCACCCGGGCGCGGGTGACGGTGACTTACCGTGACAACGCGGTCAGCGCGCCGGTGCTCACCCTGGGCCAGCGCGAGCTGTTCGGGGCCGACGTCGCCGAGCTCGTCGTCAACCCGCAGGACGTCGGCCGGATGGCGCCGCCGTCGGCCGAGAAGGACGCGGCCGAGCTGGACGTGGTGATATTCACCAACGCGGCGCTGGCCCCGTCGCTCGTGCCGTTCCGCGGCTGGCTGGCGCGCAAGGGGTATTTCACCGAGATAGTCCGGCACGACACGCTGTCGCAGTCGGGCCGCGACACGCCGGAGAAGATGCGCAACTACGTGCGCGAGAAGTTCGAGCAGCAGGGGCTCAAGTACGTCATCCTCGGCGGCGACTACGACAAGTGCCCGCTGCGCTACGGCTACCTGCCCTACTCGACCTACAACGTCCCGGCCGACATGTACTTCGGCGACCTCGACGGCAGCTGGGACGCCAACGGCAACAACAACTTCGGCGAGATGGACGGCGACTCGCTCGACCTGTTCCAGGACGTCTACGTCGGCCGCCTGCCGCTCGACGACGCGTCCAACACCGCCAACTTCCTGAGGAAGGACACCACCTACGAGATCGTCCCCGACACCGCCTGCCTGGACGACGTCATCCTGCCGCACGAGGTGCTCTGGTCGAACATCGACTACCACGGCGGCATCGTCAACCGCAACATCGCCATCCTGCTCAACGACCGCTCGCCCTGGCAGGTGGACTCGGGCCTGAACCTGAGCTCGAGCCGGGTGGTCAACGGGCTCAACGCCGGGCGCAACCACTTCCACTTCGCCGGCCACGGCTCCAACACCGCCTTCGGCTCGACCTTCTCGACCTCGAACCTGCCCAGCCTGACCAATGTCGCCAAGCCCTGCATCGTCGTGACGATGGCCTGCAACTGCGGCTGGTTCGACACCGGGTCCGACTGCCTGGGCGAGATGTTCGTCAACGCCACCAACGGCGGCGCGGTGGCGACGATGCTCAACGCCCGCTACGGCTGGGGCGCGCCGCCCTGCCAGGGGCCGAACGAGAATTTGAACTGCCAGATTTACCACAACTTCCAGAAGGGGCTGACCCTCGGCCAGGCCCACGGCCTCGCCCGCGACTTCCTGCGCAACGAGAGCTTCTCGCAGATGTCCACCCGCTGGGCGATTTACACCAACACCCTCCAGGGCGACCCGACGATGCGGCCCTGGCGCACGGTGCCGGTGGCGCTCGAGGTCGATTTCCCGGACACGCTCACGGCGTCGCCGAAGACGGTCGAGGGGGTGGTGCGCTACGACGGCGGCGAGCCGGCGCGCGACGCCCGGCTGGCGCTGACGCACTCGGGCGAGCTCGTCGCCCGCGGCGTGACGAACTCGCTCGGCATCGCGGCGCTCGCGGTCCCGGCGCTCGAGGACACCTGGACGCTCGAACTGACGGTCACCGCGCCCGACGG
>JAFGQF010000143.1 GCA_016935775.1 Caldifarciminota bacterium | reverse complement strand
GCGGGGACTTGCGTCATTTCACTTTGCCATTCGCGAGCGTCAAGAAGGCGGTGGTGACGAGATAGGCGAGAGCGTCAAAGCGGCAGGGTTGCTGCCGCAGTCCAAATGAGATTCGGGGAGAAGCGGCCGGCTCAGGGCGGCCTTCAGGCTGTCGCTGAGCGGTGGTTTCAGTTCGAGCCTGGCGTGGTGCCTGAGGGGCGAGCTTGGACCGGCCCCGACTCCAGTCCTGGCAGCCATGTTCTATGGTCCGCTCAAGTCCTGTCTGAGCAGCGACTTGAGCGCGGTGTTCGGCCTGCGGCTGACGCTGAGCTTCGTTTCGACCTTGAACCGAGTTGTCAACAGGGGGGTGACCCCTGGGGTCACCTTGAGCGTTGAAGGGGATTCGGGCCGTTGCCCGGTCAGCGGATGAGCGAGAAGCGGCCGCCGACCTCGAACCCCGCACTCGGCATCATCTCCCTGAGCCTGAGGCTTTCGGCTTCGCAGAACCGGCCGAGCGGGTAGTTGCCCGCTGCCCGCAGGAAGAAGTGCTGGTGTTCGAACGCCATTCCCACGCCGGGGGTGATTGACCAGCCGGTTGCGTGTTCGGGCCGGAGGAAGGTGGCGCTGACCGCGAGCGGCACGAAGATGCCGAGGCCGAAGTCGGAGTAGACCCCGGCCGCGGCCTGGAGCAGCGGCCGCAGGCCGTAGTATTCGACCGGGCCCGGGCGGTCCGGGTCGGCCAGGACCAGGTCGAGCCCGGCGCCGGCCGCGAGACGGAACGGGCCTTCCGCGAGGAGCTGCCGCCGGCCGCGCAGTTCGACGGCGTTGAGCCAGAGGTTGGTCGAGTCGCTCCGGCGCCAGTGCGAGCCGGCAAGGGCCCAGCCGGCCCGCGCTTCCCAGTCGTGGCCGATACCGTACGCGGCCGAGATGCCGTAGACCGCGTGTTCGGTCGGCAGCCAGCCGGTGTGGAACACCCGCAACCCGATGTCCGCCTGCCCGGCCGCCGGCGGGCGGGCGCTGAAGAAGGCGTCCGGTTCCTGGGTGACGAGGAGGTCGCTGAAGCAGCCGGCCAGCGCGAGCAGGAGGACGATTCCGGCCCGTTGCAGCAGGACCGTCGGCAGTCCGCGATTGAAGCCCGGCATCGGTGCCAGCTTAGCGCTCCGGGCGGAACGAGTCAAGAGCGGGGGGTGGCCGGGTCGCGGGTTCGCCGTCGCGGCGGGAGTGCGGGCTAGAAGGTGCGGCCGACCTGGAAGTGGGGTTCCCAGCGACCGCCGCCTTCGCGGTCGAAGCCGTAGCCGAAGTCGAAGCCCAGAAGCCCGAGCATCGGGATTTCGAGCCGGACCCCGGCCCCGGCGCCGCGCTTGAGGTCGGAGAGGCTGAACTGGTCGATGGTTTCCCAGGTGTTGCCGGCGTCGGCAAAGGCGAGGAAGGAGAGCTGGGGGTTGATTCTCAGCTTGTACTCGAGCGAGAAGAGCGCCAGCGCCCGGCCGCCGACCGCGTAGCCGCCCTGGCGCGGGCCGATGGTGCGGTCGCCGTAGCCGCGGATGCCGTCCGCGCCGGTGCCGCCGGCGTAGAATCTCTCGTAGAGCGGGACTTCGTCGTCGGCCGTGAAGCCGGTGATGTAGCCGAGCCGGGTGCGGCCCATCAGCGAGAACTTCCAGAAGAGCGGGAAGTAGTGGGCGGCGTCGAGGACGTGGCGGTGGTAGCGGATGTCGCCGACCGAGGTGGCCAGGGTGTAGGTTACCGCCGAGCCGGTGGTGGGGTTGAAGATGTAGTCGCGCGAGTCGCGGGTGAGGGTGATGCTGGGGATGAAGGCGGTCTTGTGGACCGTGTCCTTGCGGACGTCGTAGGGGTTGTTCTCGCCCGGGTCGTAGCCGGAGCTGATGGAGGTGGGCGGGACGATGGCGTCGGTGACGCGCAGTCCGAGGTAGGCGCGGGCGTAGTCGAGGGGCAGGGGCCGGGAGAAGGAGAGCCCGCCCGAGATTTCCTGCTTGTCGTAGTAGTCGTACTTGCGGGTCAGCCAGGCGGCGTCCACCCCGGCCGAGGTCGGGGTGTCGTAGAGCCAGGGCTCGCTGAAGCTGACCTGGAGGTTGGTCTTCTTGCCGCCCATCTCGACCTTGATGGACGCCTGCTGGCCGCGGCCGAAGAGGTTGGGCTGCTGGAGCTCGAGGTAGCCGGTGACGCCATCGGGCCCGGAATAGGTGACGCCGGCGCCGATGGTGCCGAAGAAGCCCTTTTCCTTGACCCGGTAGATGAGGTCAATCGCGCCGGTGGTGTCGGCTTTGCGGTAGTCGAGGCTGACATCCTCGAAGAAGCCGAGGTTGAAGATGTCGCGCTGGCTGCGGATGACCTCGGAGCGCTTGAAGGTGTAGCCGGGCAGCGAGCTGACCTGGCGGCGGATGACCTTGTCGTGGGTCTGTTCGTTGCCTTCGATCATCACCAGCCGGACGAGCGCGGGCGCGCCCTCGGCGACCTGGTAGGTGATGTCCACCGTGTCGCCGCGGGTCTCCTCGATCGGGACCACCGACGCGTAGATGTAGCCTTCCTCGGAGTAGATGCCGTAGATGTCGGCGAGCGTGGCCTCGGCGAGCCTGGTGTTGTAGGGCGCGCCGGGCTTGAACCGGACCAGCCGTTCGAGCGAGTCGGGCGGGAAGACCGAGTCGCCCTCGAAGCTGACGGCGCCGAAGTAGAACCGGCCGCCTTCCTCGATTACGATGGTGATGCTGGCCCAGCCCTGGTCGTACTCCATCGAGTAGTCGACCACCCGGGCGTCGAGGAACCCGCGCTGCTTGTAGAAGTCGACGATGCGGTCGAGGTCCTTGACGAACTCTTCCTCGTTGAGCCGGGCCTTGCGATACCACTCCTTCTGCCGGTTGGTGAGGGTGATTTCAATCTTCTCGTCCGGGAAGTTGTCGTTGCCGACGAGCTCGATGTCGCGGATGCGAACCGGGTCGCCCTCCTCGATCTGGAGGGTGAGCGGCACGCGGCCCGACGAATCCGGTTCGCCGATCAGG
>JAFGQF010000142.1 GCA_016935775.1 Caldifarciminota bacterium | reverse complement strand
TACGACCGGGAGAGCGAGAACCACCTCGGGTTCAAGTACAACCTCGACCGGTTCACCTCAAGGCGCGAGCGGGTCGGCAAGGCCGACCTATCGGTCAACCACATGCTGACCGAGAACACCTTCTACACCGTCCGGGCCGGCTACTTCCGGAACCATCGGACCCAGGCGGTCCGCGATCTCGAACGCGAGGCCGAGGAGCGGGATTTCTCGGTCCGGTTCTGGGAGGACTATATCTTCAAGGCCGAGGATTCGGTGCTCGCCGATTCCGCGGCGCTGTTCAGGCCGCTGCCGGGTTATGTCCAGCAGACCAACGCCAATGCCAACAACCCCTGGGGGGTCTACAACCTGTTCTACGGCGCCGGCGACTACCGTTTCTTCCTGATGCACTGGGCCAACGTCGCCAACATCAAGGCCGACCTGACCCACAACATCGGCAGAGTTCACGAACTGAAGGGCGGGGTCGAACTGCGCCAGAACTACCTGTCGCGGCGCTACAACTCGCTGCCGACCGACCCGAACCCGTTCGTGGACTACTACAACTACGACCCGGTGAATGTCGCGGCATTCATCCAGGACAGGATGGACTTCGAGGACCTGGTTGTCAGGGCCGGGCTCAGGCTTGACTACCTCGACCCGAACGCCTTCAAGCGGGCAAATCCCGATAACGTCGAAGACACGTCGCGGATAGCCGCGCTGGTGAAATACAAGCTGTCGCCCCGGCTCGGGGTGTCGTTCCCGATAACGGTACGCACCAAGTTCCGGTTCAGCTACGGCCATTTCTTCCAGACGCCGGCGTACCGTTACCTGTTCGACAACATCTCGTCGGCGGCCTACTCGCGGGGCAACCAGATAATCGGCAACCCGGACCTGCGCGCCCAGCAGACCATCGCCTACGAACTCGGTCTCGAGCAGCAGCTCACCGACGTGGTGATCGCCGACCTGACCGCGTACTACAAGGACATCTTCGACCTGATGGGCACGCGCTTCCAGCCGGCGGTCCCGCTCGGCTACTACCCGCTGGTCAACGAGGAGTACGGCAGCGTCCGCGGCTTCGAGATCGGGTTCCTGAAGGCGAGCGCCGATTACTGGAACGCCCGAGTCAGCTACGGCCTCTCGATGGCACGCGGCACCGCCTCCTCGACCTACGAGTGGTACTACGAGCGCTACCGCTACGGTGTTGACCCGGTGACCGGACTGGAGATGGAGCCGCCGCGGCGCGACTACGCCCTCGAGTTCGACGAGACCCACAACGCCAAGCTCAGTCTTGGTTGCGACCTGCCGGCGGATTTCGGCTTCGTGCCCCTGCGGGATTTCAATGCCTCCGGCCTGCTGAACTTCGGTTCGGGCCTGCCTTACACGCCGCGCGAGGTCAGGCGGCTGAACGCCGGCCGCCGTACCGCCGAGGTGAACTCGGCGCGGATGCCGCCCCGGGTCACGGTCGACCTGAACGCCGCCAAGTACTTCGGCGTCGGCCCGGTCCGGCTGGGCCTGACCTGCGTGGTCACCAACCTGCTCAACGCCCAGACGGCACAGTGGGTTTACGGTGCGACCGGCCTGCCCGACGACGACGGCTACATCTGGACCTTCTCGCCGGCCAACTGGGCCGGGACACTGGACGCGACGCTCCTGAGCGGCACGTACCACCCCGCGCGCGACCGCGACCACAACGGCTACATCACCGACGAGGAGGAGTACGTCGCCTACCGCGTCGCCTACCTCGACCTTGTCGACAACCCGATCAACTTCGGCGCGCCGCGCCAGGTCAAGGTCGGACTCAACCTCGAGTTCTAGGAGGGAATGATGCGAGCGACGATACGGATCAAGGCCGTGGTCGGTGTGCTGGTTCTGCTGGTGGTGGGGGCCGGCGTGCTGGTGGCCCGCCCTGCCACGGAGCCCTGGCGACCGGACCGCAGCTTCGATTTCCAGTGGTACCAGAAGAACCAGTGGCGGATACCGCTCACCAACTACGCGACCTTCGGCTACGGCATCGGCCGGCCGGGCGGCGAGTGGCCAGCCGGGTCGGGCGATATGTACATCTACGGCGCGGGTATCTGGATCGGCTGCCTGAGGCGCGGGGCCAGCGGCAGGGACACGCTGGTCAGTTGCGGATACAACCCGAACTCGGGTTCGTCCGAGATGACGCCCGGCTGCTACGACAACGCGCCGGGCGGCTACTCGGGCCGGAGCTTCGAGCGCGTCTACATTTACCCGGGTGACTGGCCGCCGGCCGTCGGCGACTTCCCGGCCTCGATGCACGACTCGCTCGAAACCCCGCTTCGGATACCGTCGGGCGAGGACACTATCAAGGGGTACTTCTATTACATTCCACGCTCGGCGGTCTCGACCGGCGACGCCTGGACGGTTTTCAACGACCGCGACCCCGAGCAACACGTCGCCGGTACCACCCCGCGGCCGATCGGCATCGAGGTCTACCAGACGACCTATGCCTGGACCCTGCCCTGGAACAAGGACATCGTCTTCTTCAAGCTCGATGTGCGCAACCGGACCGACGACACGTTGCAGGACGTGTTCCTGGGGATGGTCTGCGACGCCGACGTCGGCAACGCGACCGATGACTGGTGCGGCCTGGCGTTGTCGAAGTACATCCGCAGCCCGGACGGCAGCGACTCGGTGTTCGTCGACAACATGGGCTATGTCTGGAGCGACGACGGGGTTCCGGGAGGCTTCGCCGGCTTTGACTTCTTGCAGAGTCCCTACGTGGTCAACCCGGACGGTTCGATCGACGGTATCGACGGCATCGACAACAACGAGAACGGGCTAGTCGACGAGCCGGCCGAGGGTGCCCAGCTCGGGATGAAGTCGTTCAAGATCTTCACCCTGACCGACGCCGACCCGCGCGACGACTTCGAGCAGTACCTGGCGATGGCGGGCTATGACTACTGGGACCCGGAGTATCCCTACAACCCTTACGACTCGACCGACCAGGCGCCGGCCGACAAGCGCTTCCTGCAGAGCACCGGCCCGTTCACGCTGGCGCCGGACGGCATCGCGACCGTGACCATCGGCCTGATTGCGGCCGAGCGGGCCGGCGGCGGCGTCGAGACGATGGTCTACAACCTGGCGCTGGCCTCGCGGGCGGCACAGGGAGCGTACGACAACAACTGGATAACCCCGGAGCCACCACCCAGTCCCAACGTGACGCTGCTCCCCGGCGACGGGCGGGTAACCCTGGTCTGGGATGATTTCCCGGAGAGCGCACGCGACCGTTTCTTCCCGGTCGCGCCGGCCCTGCTCAACCCGTACTACATCGAGCAGGACTTCCAGGGGTACAAGGTCTACCGCAGTCGCACCAGCCTGCCCGATGATTGGAAGCTGCTCGCCCGGTACGACCGGATTGACGGCATCACCTACGAGGACACGACCGTCGCCGAGTCGCTGAGGACAATCGCGGCCGATGCCGGGCTGGCCTACAGCTACGTCGACTCCAGCGACCTGCGGCTGGGGTTCCCTTACTACTATGCGGTCACGTCCTTCGACGTCAACTACATCGGCGGCGATCCGGAGGCGAGCCCGCCGTTGCCGCCCGATACCCTGTCGCTCGAGAGCGGTTTGACCGCGTTGCGAGCCGTTCCGCGGACCGAGGCCGGCAACTACCGTGCCCCGCTATCCGACTGGCGCCAGGTGGCCGGCAACCGCCAACTCCGGGTCGGGCTCGAACCGTACGCGGTCTGTCCGCATGCGGTGCGCGACGAGACCTACCGGCTCGAGTTTCTCGCCCCGGAGTATGACCCGGTCGCGCGCCAGCCGGTATACCGGTTCGCGATGACCGACCAGGGCGGAGACACCGTGGTCGGGACAACCAGCTTCGGCGTGCCGATCTCCGAGCAGACCGATACCTTCAAGCTCATCCCGACGGTCTTCGACTCGGTGGTGACGATGGTGCAGGGGGACACGGCGCAGGATACGACCCGGGCTTGGTTGCCGGTGGTCCAGGTCACGATGAAGCTGCAGATGGACCAGATACCGTTGCAGTTCCTCAGCCGGGTCGAGGTGGTCTCAGGCAGCTATCCCCAAGATTCGCTGACCGTCCCGTCGCTGGCGAACAACAACGCGCTCTGGGCCTACCGCGGCTCGGACTACCGTATCATCTGGCGCGACAATGGCGGCGGCATGCTCACCTGCGACGTGCACGACCTGGACAACGACATCCCGGTGCCGTACCGGGACTTCCCGGCGGTTGGCGGAGTCCCGGACTCGGCCGATGGCTGGTGCCTGCGCGGCATTCGCAACGCCGGGGACACTCTCAGCGCGGGCAACACCTGGTACTTCTATGTCTGCGGCAGCTATTTTGCCTTCGTGCCGCGCGGCGCCATCCAGGTTCTGCCCGAGGCCGGGGATACCTGGGTCCTGTTCAACCGCACCCTGTCGCCATCGCCTTCGTACTCGGCCTTCGAGGTCGATTTCGAGGCGGGCGGCTTCGGGGCAACGATGGAGGCGCTGGACGTCAAGGTGGTGCCCAACCCGTACCTCGTGCGTAACGAGTGGGAGCGGCATCCCGACTTCCGGCGGCTGAAGTTCATCAACCTGCCCAACCGATGCACCATCCGTATCTACAACCTGGCCGGCGACCTGGTGCGAACTCTCGAGCACGACGAGACGAAGCCGCAGGTGGGCGGCCTGCCCAACCAGTACGGTGGCGACGAGGACTGGGACCTGTTGAACGAGAGCCTGCAGAAGCCGGCGCCCGGCCTCTACATCTTCCACGTCGAGTCCGACCAGGGAACCCAGGTCGGCAAGTTCGTCATCGTCTACTAGCGAGGAGGTGTGAAATGACGCGCAACAAGGCTTTCACGAAGCTGGCGGCGGCGCTGTTGCTGGCGGTGCTGGCCGTTCCCGGCCAGGCGGTCTTCACGAAGATCGGCATGGCCGGTCTCACCTTCCTCAAGATCGCGCCGGGCCGCGGGGCGGCGATGGGCGACGCCTTTGTCGCCATCGCCGACGATGCGACCGCAACGTACTGGAACCCGGCCGGCCTGGCCCTGCTGGGCGGCCGCGAGGCGATAGTCAACCACATCGACTGGGTCGCAGACATCAACCACGAATTCGTTGCCGTGGTGGTGCCGACCCGGGTCGGCAATATCGCGGTCAGCGTCACCGCGCTGACGATGGGCACGTTCGAGGAGACCACGATCGAGCAGTACCAGGGAACCGGTCTCACATTCAGCGGGACCGACCTTGCGGTCGGCGTTTCCTATGCCCGGCTGATCACCGAGAAGCTGGGCTTCGGGCTTACCGCCAAGGTGGTCAACGAGAAGGTCTGGGACATGGGCTGCACCGGCGCGGCATTCGACTTCGGGGTTCACTACAACACCGGCTGGCGCAACCTGAGGCTGGCGATGGCGATCAACAACTTCGGCCCGGACCTGAAGTACTCGGGCAGCCAGCTCAACTTCACGTTCGACCCGGACTGGGAATGGCCGTGGACACGCGAGCCGGTCCCGGGCAGCTACCTGACCGAGAACTTCGCCTTGCCGGTGATGTTCCGGTTCGGGGTGGCCTACGACTTCTGGAACGACGAGAACGGCCACCTGACAATGGCGGCCGACCTTAATCACGCCAACGATGTCAATGAGAAGGTCAACCTCGGGTTCGAGTACAACTACCGGCCGCTGTACCTCAGGGGAGGGTATGTAATCAACACCGACCCGGGCTACGCCTCCGACCTCGGCTGGAAGACCGGGCTGTCGTTCGGCGTTGGGCTGCGGGTGCGGCCGGCGGGCGCGTTCGGTCTGAAGCTCGACTACGCCTATCGTGACCTTGCGCGCCTGGGCAGTTCGCACCGTGTCGGGCTCGCGGCCGAGTTCTGAGATTGACACGACGAGAGCCGGCCCGGGGCAGGCGCCCCGGGCCGGTTTCTGAAACGGGCCCGCGAGCGCGGGTTGAAGTTCAATCGCGCACCGCGCTCGCCGAGCGACGATGCTGCTCCTGAGCTGGAACATCAACGGCATCCGGGCCGCCGTGAAGAGAGGGTTCCTGTCGTGGCTCGAGTCCTGCGGCGCTGACGCGGTTTGTCTCCAGGAGGTCAAGGCCCGGCCCGACCAGGTGCCTGCCCAGGTGCGCCAGCCCGAGGGCTGGCACGTGGCCTGGAACCCGGCCGAACGGCCCGGGTACAGCGGCGTGGTCACGCTTCAACGCGAGCGGCCCGGTTT
>JAFGQF010000141.1 GCA_016935775.1 Caldifarciminota bacterium | reverse complement strand
TCGCCCGGTAAGCCTCCTTCGAAGTGTGATGGGTCACTCCCAGCGGCAGCGAATCGCGGTTGAAGAAGAAATCGTAGAACCGGATGTCGAGCTTCTCGGACGGGCCCAGCACCGGGGGCGTGCCCCAGCCGTAGCGCGAGTTGAATATCACCGCCAGCGCGCCGCCGGTGGCGCAGTTGTGGCTGTTCTCGGCCAGGCAGTCCGAGTACTCGAAGTTGCCCGGGTAGCAGGCGATCGAGTTGACCAGCCCGACCCGGTCGCCATTGGTGTGGCCGGCAATCATCGAGTTGTGGTAGAAAGCGTTGGAGTTGTTGTAGATGCCGACGTCGTTGCCGTGGCCGACCAGGTGCGCGAACTGGAACCCGTTGTTCAGCGAGTCGCGAACCATCGTGCCGGCCGGCGGCCGGTGGATCCGCCGGGCGGTCCAGCCCGTGGGCAGGAACGCGGCGATCGAGTCGTTGGAAAGCGTCTCGTTGTACCCGGGCCAGAGGTAGGCGTCCACCAACAGGATGCGACGCAGGTAATCGAGCGGCGGCGCCTGGTCGTGAGTGATGACCTTGTTGACGAAGGTCTGGACCTGGGCGGCATCGCCGACCGAAGCACGGCCGACGTTCACGTCGGCGTAGAGGTCTACCGTGTCCTGGCCGTACTCGCCGAAGATGTTGTCCCCGTCGCCGTCCCACGACCAGTCGACATCGGCGTAGTACAGGTCCGAGGGAATATTGCCGGTCTCGCCGGCGCAGTAGGTGCGGACCCGGCGGCACGGCACGACGTTGGTGTCGCCGCCGAGAATCACCCACTGCAGCCCCTGGTTGTCGTAGTAATCAATGATGAAGTTACGGATTCGCTCCGGGTTGTCGCGGCCGGAGTAGTTGGAGTAAATCCACGACGTTGTCCTGACCTCGGTCCGAAAGCCCTGCCGCGTCCGCCACTCGACCAGCGGCGCGAACGTCGACTCGAGGGTCGAGCTGGTAATAATCACGCAGTCGACATTGCCCCAGTCGCGGCTCGCGGTGCGCGGGGCGCAGCGGGCGATGTCGCCCGGGTTGGCGACCAGGGCACGGACCGCCGGCCGCGTCGCGCGCAGCTGGTCTTCGGTCAGGCGCCGGCGCCGGGCGGCCGGGTCAGCCTCGTAGCGCACCCGAACGGTCATCCGGGTCGCCAGTTCGAGCCGGCCGGTCGCCGGGTGGTACTGCACCGGGTGCAGGGTCACGGTGGCGAGCCGGAAGCCGGACTTGCTGCCGGTCGGGCCGAACTCGGCGTATCTTCCCGGCCAGGCTGCGTCGGACGCGTAGACCGGCTCGGCGGGCTCGACGAACTGCGGCAGCTCGCGCGACGAAACCGGCACCGGCGGCTGGGCCGGCATCGCGCTCACCCTGCCCGGGAACTCGTAGACCGCCTGTGGCTCGGCCTCAACCCGGACGACGCTCATCCCCTGCGGGATGACAATGGTGAAAGTCCAGTTCGGCAGCAGCGGGCGCCCCGGCTCCTCGCTGTAACCCACGACCAGTTCCTGATCGGAACCGAACTGCTCGCCGTGCGCGAGGACGACATCGAACGGCCGGCCGTCGCGCCCGGCCGCCCGGACCTCGATGGCATTGGGCGAAAAAGTGAAGGTCTCGGACCAGGAACCGGCCGACGCCGCCCCGGCGCAGACCAGTACCGCAGCGACAATGGCGGTGATATTACGAATCAAAACAACCTCCCAGGATGCCGTGGCTCCTCCGGCACACCAGCCTGGAATGTCTCCCGCGATAACGCGGAAACGACAGAAGGCTGGACGCAAACGCTCCTCATCAAAATCACACAGGGCCGGCCCGCCGGTCGGACCCGCCCTGTTTCAATGTAACCGAATCAGTATACCCCGGCCGCCGGGCGGCTGTCAAACAGAAGCAGTATTCTAGGGCTGGCCACGCGGCATCGCCCGGCGCGCCACTTCGGCCGAATCCGGCTGGCCGAGCGCCCGGTAGAGACGTTCGAGGTTGACGAACGGCTCGGGCCGGTCGGGCGCGAGCCGGGCCGCGGTCCAGAGCGCCGCCTTCGCGCTGTCCGGCCGGCCCAGCGCCACGAACACGTTGCCGAGGTTGATGTGGACCGCGGCCAGCCCGGGGTTCAGCTCCCGCGCCCGGGCCAGCGCCGCGAAGGCGCTGTCGTTGCGGCCCGCCAGGCTGTGGACAATTCCGAGGTTGCCCCAGGCCTCGGCGTAACCCGGGTCCAGTTCGACCGCGGCGCGCAGCTCGGCGGCCGCCGAATCGAGCCGGCCGCGCCGGCGCAGCAGGTCGCCCAGGTTGTTGCGGGCAATCGGCTCGGCGGGCCGCAGCGCCGCCGCCTGCCGGAACTCGCGTTCGGCCCCGACCAGGTCGCCGACCCGGAACAGCGCGGCCCCGAGGTTCAGGTGCGCGTCGGCCGATTCCGGCGCCTCGACGACTGCGGCCCGGAACAGGACCAGGTTGTCGCGCCAGACCGGCATCCGGCTCCAGGCGGCAAAGGCCATCACCGCGACGTACCCGGCCAGCAGCCAGGCCAGCGCCTGCCGCGGCCGCCGGTTGCGCAACCCGGTGCCGGCCCCGACCGCCAGCAGCACCGCGCCGGCCGTCGGCAGGTAGAGCAATCGCTCGGCCAGCAGGCTCGAACCGATGTCGAACAGGTTGGCCGCAGGCAGCAGGAACGCGAGCGTCCAGGCCGCGCCGGTGCCGGTAGCCGTGCGTCGCCGCCGCCAGGCCAGCCAGCCCAATCCACCGAGCAGCAGCACCCCTGCCGCGGTCGGCCATCCGACCCGGGCGAACTCGAGCGCGTCCGGCCAGAGCAACCGGTGCCGGAACGGAAAGACCATCATCAGGGCGTAACGGCCAAGCGCGTTCGCGACCAGCAGCAGCCGCTGGCCCACCAGCCCGGCAGTAGCCGGCAGCGTCGCGCCGAGCACGCTGGACCGCAGCGCCAGGTAGCCTGCCGCGACCGCGACCAGCAGCCCGACCGCGAGCAGGCTGCGGAACCGCTCCTCCTTCGACCAGCCGAGCATCAGCGCCGCCACCGCCGGGAACAGGATAGCCACCTCCTTGGCCAGCAGCGCCAGCCCGAACGACGCCGCGGCCAGGACCACGAACAGCGGCGCCCGGTTCCGCCGAATCAGCAGCACTGCCGCCAGCACGAACACCGCGGCCAGCAGGTCGGTCCGACCCGAGATGAACGCCACCGACTCGACGTGGACCGGGTGCGCGGCAAAGGCAAGCACACCTAGGAGCGCGGGCCACGGCCGGAAGCGGCCTTCCCGCCGGAACAGCTCGAGCAGCAGCAGGCCGAACAGCGCCAGCACCAGGCCGTTGAGCAGCACGTTGGCCAGGTGGAAACCGCGCGGGCGCATTCCCCACACCCGGTGGTCCAGCCAGAAGGACAGCGCGGCGAGCGGCCGGTAGTAGGCCACCCGGCGCGACGCCGAACCGTGGCCGGCGGCCAGGAACGGCCGGCCGAAAAGCGCCGACGGCGACCCGGCGCGGATGTCGGGGTTGGCCGTGATGAGTTGCTCGTCGTCCCAGGAGAAATCGTAGCCGAGGGCAGGCAGGTAGAGCGCGGTTCCGGCGAGCACCGCCAGCGCCAGCAACAACCAGGGCGTGCGGGACCCTCGGTTCGGCATCAGTTGGCCTCAGTCTAGGATTCGAACCCGGCCGGTCAAGACGCTTCGGGCAACGGGCCGTTGCGCCGCAGGGCGAAGCTCAGGTACTGCCAGGAGCCGGTGCGGAACGCCTCCCAGGTCGGCGTTCCCTCGGTCGCGGCAAATTGGTTGAATACCGCCCGGAACGGAGCCGGCACCCGCCGCCGGATCAGCTCCAGCTTGCGTTCGTTGTCCCGGGCCAGCGCGCCGAACACCCGGTCGGTGATTGCCAGTTCGCGCTCGACCAGGAACCCGGCGCGGGCGAACTGGCCGCGCAGCACGCCGACCCGCTCACGGTTGCGGAAATCGGCGATCAGGAACCGGCCTCCCGGCCTGAGAACCCGGTGCACCTCGCGCAGGAACGAGTGCATCGAACCGTAGCAGTGCGACGACTCGACGTTCACCACCGCGTCGAACGACCCGGCCGCAAACGGCAGCCGTTCGCTGCTGCCGCGCCGGAACCGCAGCCCGGGCGCCCGGTGGGCGTGGCGGCAGAACCGGATCGCCCCCGCGTCCAAATCCAGCCCCCAGGTCGTGCGCGGCTTCAGGTAGCGGGCAATGTAGGACGTGCCCCCGCCCCGGCCGCAGCCCACCTCGAGCACGTCGCGGCCGGCCAGCTCGGCGCCGGTGGCGACGTGGTGGTAGAGCTGGACACCCAGCCGGTGCGCCTCGTCGTCCGGCAGCAGCTCGGGCGCGGGCTCGCCCTCGGGCCAGTCATAGCCGTAGTTTGTGAACGCCACCTCGCCGTGCCGGTCATAGCGGGCAAGCTGGTAGTACCAGGCCCGGTAGGCCAGCCGCCGCGCCATCGGGAACGCCCGGTACAGCGCCTCGACGGCGTGCATCACCTGGGTCTGCTCCACTACCCGGTGCATCCGCAGGGTCAGGCGACGCGGGGAAACGGCGGCAATCCGGCTGGACACTGACAGACAGTCTACCGCCAAACCGGCCTCCGGCAACCCCCGCACCCTCCCGTCAAATCACAACCTGGGACCTCGGGCCGGCCGGTCAGGCGGCCGCGGGTGGCGAGCCGTCGCGGCGCAGCACGAAACTCAGGTACTGCCAGGAACCGGCGCGGAACGCATGGTGAAGCGACGTCCCGCTGGTCGCGGCGAACTGCTTGAAGGTCTTGCGGAACAGCCAGGGCACGCCCGCCTCGATGCGCGCGAGCTTGCGCGCGTTGTCCAGGTCCAGGGCGTGAACGATGTTGGC
>JAFGQF010000140.1 GCA_016935775.1 Caldifarciminota bacterium | reverse complement strand
TGAACCGCCACGAGTGCCGACATAGCTCAGCTGGCAGAGCAGAGGTTTTGTAAACCTCAGGTCGGGGGTTCGACTCCCTCTGTCGGCTCAGACCGAATGGCTTGGACGGGTTCCCGAGTGGCCAAAGGGGGCAGACTGTAAATCTGCTGGCGTACGCCTTCGGAGGTTCAAATCCTTCCCCGTCCATCAATCCACCGGCACCCCGCCGGATTCCTTTAGCGGGCGTGGTGTAGTGGTAGCACAACAGCCTTCCAAGCTGTTTGCGAGGGTTCGACTCCCTTCGCCCGCTCCAGGTTGCCCCGGCTCCCGTAAGCCGAGCTTTTTCGGCGTTTTGGCTCGGACCGGGGGCAGGTTGGGACTGGCCTTGCGAGAACCGCCCCGAACGGCGGTCAGGGCTTGTCCCTGCCGGGCAATCAGTCATTGACACGCCGGGGCTTGCGGGTATAATCCCCGACTGTCCGAAAACGCCCATGTAGCTCAGTCGGTAGAGCACTTCCTTGGTAAGGAAGTGGTCGCCGGTTCGACTCCGGCCGTGGGCTCTGCGCCGGCGGGTTCGCGTCCGGGCGTCGGCCGTTTGATTCGGAAGCAATGAACCGCTAAGGAGGAACGGAAAATGGCGAAGGCGAAATTTGAACGTACGAAGCCTCACGTCAACGTTGGTACAATCGGACACGTCGACCACGGCAAGACGACGTTGACCGCCGCCATCACCAAGGTGCTGGAGAAAAAGGGTCTGGCCACCTACACTTCGTACGACCAGGTCGCTAGGGCGAGCGAATCCCAGGGCCGGCGCGACGAAACCAAGATCCTGACGATTGCCATCTCGCACGTCGAGTACCAGAGCGAGAAGCGGCACTACGCCCACATCGACTGCCCGGGTCACGCCGACTACATCAAGAACATGATCACCGGCGCGGCCCAGATGGACGGCGCGATCCTGGTGGTTTCGGCGGCCGATGGCCCGATGCCCCAGACCACCGAGCACGTGCTGCTGGCCCGGCAGGTGAACGTGCCGGCGATGGTGGTCTACCTGAACAAGGTGGACCTCGTCGACGACCCGGATCTGGTCGAGCTGGTCGAGCTCGAGATCCGCGACATCCTCACCAAGTACGAGTTCGACGGCGACAAGACCCCGATCATCCGCGGCAGCGCGCTCAAGGCGCTTCAGCAGGAAGAGGGCGAGGACGTCGATTCGATAATGAAGTTGATGGAGGCGCTCGACAGCCACATCCCGGAGCCGGTGCGCGACACCGACAAGCCGTTCCTGATGCCGATCGAGGACATCTTCACGATCACCGGCCGCGGCACGGTGGTGACCGGCCGTGTCGACCGGGGCCGGCTGCTGCCCAATACCGAGGTCGAGATCGTCGGTTTCGGCAAGCACGACAAGTGCGTCGTGACCAGCATCGAGATGTTCCGCAAGATCCTCGACTCGGCCGACGCCGGTGACAACGTCGGGCTGCTGATGCGGGGCGTGGCCAAGGACGAGGTCGAGCGCGGGATGGTGATCGCCGCCCCGGGTTCGATCAAGCCCCACCGCAAGTTCAAGGGCGAAGTCTACGTCCTGAACAAGGACGAGGGCGGCCGGCACACGCCGTTCTTCCCGGGCTACCGCCCGCAGTTCTACATCCGGACGACCGACGTGACCGGCTCGATTACCCTGCCCGAGGGCGTCGAGATGGTGATGCCGGGCGACCACATTACGATGTCCATCGAACTCATCACCCCGGTCGCGCTGGAGCAGAACTCCAAGTTCGCCATCCGCGAGGGTGGCCGGACGGTCGGCGCGGGCACGGTGATCGAAGTAATCGAGTAGCGACCGTGCGCGTACACGTTACCCTCGCTTGTGAGGAGTGCAAGAACCGCAACTACCACACCGGCAAGAACAAGAAGCTCAGCGAGCGGCTGAAGCTCCGCAAGTACTGCCCGGCGTGCAGGAAGCACACTGCTCACAAAGAGAGCAAGTAGGCCAGTAGCTCTAACGGCAGAGCGGCGGACTCCAAATCCGTAGGTTGGGGGTTCAAATCCCTCCTGGCCTGTTGGCAACAACATGAAACTACTGAAGCGCGTCCGAAGCTACCTGGCCGACGTGGTGGCGGAAATGAAGAAGGTGTCGTGGGTGAAGCGCAAGGAGCTCTTCACCACGACCGTCGTCGTCATCGTCTTCTCGAGCCTGCTGGCGGCCTTCATCGGCCTGTTCGATTTCGTGTTCGCGCGGCTGCTCCACCTGGTCCTGAGGTAGCGGCTCAGCCTCACCATGAACTACTACGTGGTGCACACTTACACCGGTCGCGAGAAGCGGGTGAAAGAGCTGCTCGAGAAGGCAATAACCCATCAGGGGCTCGAGGAGCAGTTCGGCCAGGTCATCCTGCCGGCCGAGAAGGTGACGCGCGTGCGCAAGTCGAAGCTGGTCGCCGAGGAGCGGCGGCTGTACCCGGGATACATCGTCGTCGAGATGGCTTCCACCGAGGAAGCGATGGCGCTGGTCAACGCGGTCCCGGGGGTGACCCACATGCTCGGGACCAGGGACGAGCCGATACCGTTGACCGAGGACGAGGTGAACTCGATGCTCGAGCAGATCGAACGCGGGCGCGAGCGCGCCGAGCCCGAGGCGCCCTTCGAGAAGGGCGAGAACGTCAAGGTCATCCGCGGTCCCTTCGCCGGCTTCACCGGGCAGGTGGACGAGATTCTTACCGAGCGTCGGCGGGTGAAGGTCGTCGTCACCATCTTCGGCAGGCCGACGCCGATTGACCTGGACTTCTTGGACGTCCAGCCGATATAACCAGGAGGAGCGAGCCATGGCAAAGAAAGTCGCGGCATACGTGAAGCTCCAGATCCCGGCCGGACAGGCAACGGCGGCGCCGCCCGTGGGGCCGGCGCTGGGCCAGCACGGGGTGAACATCGCCGAGTTCATCCGCGCGTTCAACGACGCGACCCGGAAGGAAACCCCGGGCATGTTGATCCCCGTTGTCCTGACCGTCTACGCGGACCGGAAGTTCACGTTCGTGACCAAGAGTCCGCCCGCGTCGGTACTCCTGAAGCAGGCCGCGAGCCTGGCCAAGGGTTCGGGCGAGCCCAACCGCAACAAGGTGGGCGTCGTCACTCGCCGGCAGCTGATGGAGATCGCGGAGCGGAAAAAGGAAGACCTGAACGCGGCCAATGTCGAGGCCGCGGCGAGGATCGTCGAGGGAACCGCCCGGTCGATGGGGCTGACGGTGGAGGAGAGATGATTCGCAGCAAGCGCTACCGCGGGCTGCGCGAGAACCTCGACAGCCACCAGGTCCACGGCCTCGAAGCGGCGGTCGGACTGGTGAAGGCTCGCGCCAACGCCAGGTTCGATGAGTCGGTCGACATCGCAGTCCGGCTCGGGATCGACCCCAAGAAGCAGGACCAGATGATCCGCGGGACCGTCAGCCTGCCGCACGGCACGGGCAAGCAGGTCAGCGTGCTGGTTTTCTGCAAGGGCGAGAAGGAGGCCGAGGCGAAGGCGGCCGGGGCCGACCACGTCGGGTTCGAGGACCTGGCCGAGAAGATCCAGGGCGGTTGGTTCGACTTTGACGTCGCCGTTGCCACTCCCGATACGATGTCGGTGGTCGGTCGGCTGGGCAAGCTCCTCGCGCCCAAGGGAAAGATGCCATCGCCCAAGACCAAGACGGTCACTTTCGACCTCGAACCGACGATCAAGGCGCTCAAGGCGGGCCGGATCAACTACCGGACCGACAAGACCGGCAACGTTCACGCGCTCGTCGGCAAGGCGTCGTTCGAGCCAGCCCAGCTGGTGGAGAACATCCGGGCGTTTGTCGCCGAGCTGGTCCGGGCCAAGCCGGCGGCCGCCAAGGGCCAGTACAT
The DNA here is from genome assembly GCA_016935775.1 of Caldifarciminota bacterium. Classification (GTDB taxonomy): domain Bacteria; phylum Hydrothermota; class Tepidihabitantia; order Tepidihabitantales; family Tepidihabitantaceae; genus DSBX01. The sequence continues at coordinate 14,054 of JAFGQF010000140.1, read as the reverse complement.
CAGGAACGTCGGGCTGTCCTCGACGATGGGCCCCGGGGTCAGGGTCGACCTGCGGGACGTGGTCGAGACCGGCCGGAAGGGAGCATAGGATGCCCAAGCAGGAGAAGGTCGAACAGGTTGCGGCTCTGAAGGAACAGGTCAGCCGGGCATCGGCGCTCTACTTTCTGGACTTCACCGGCGTCGCCTCCAACGATTTCAACGTCACTCGCCGGCGGCTGGGCGATGCGGGAGCCAGCGTCAAGGTTGTCAAGAACCGGTTGGCCCTGCGCGCGTTGACCGAGAGCGGGGTGGACGAGCAGGTCGGCGAACTGCTGCACGGCCCGACCTCGCTGGTGCTGGCGGGCGAAGACTCGCTGGCCCCGGCGCGGGTGCTCAAGGAGATCAAGCGCAAGCTCGAGGCGCTCGGGTTCAAGGGCGCCTACCTGGAAGGCACCATCTACGGGGCGGAGCAGTTCGAGTTCATCGCCTCGATGCCGACCAAGGACGAGTTGCGCGGCCAGCTGGTCGGCGTGCTGAGCGCGCCGATCTGGGACTTCGCGCTGAGTCTCGAACGGCTGCTGGGCGACCTGGTCTACGTTTTCGAGCAGCTCGGCGAGCGCAGGGGACAGGCGCCCGAGGGCGCCTGAACCGGGCCGCCGGGCGTGATGATTTGATGATTGCTGCTTCTAGAAACCAGTCGGCAGGATCCTGATTGACCGGACAGGAGGAATCATGGCAGACGAGAAGATCCAGAAACTGATGACGGAGATCGAGAACCTGACCGTCGCCGAGCTCGCGGTGCTGGTCAAGGAACTCAAGGAGAAGTTCGACATCCAGGCACCGGCTTTCGTTGCCGGCGGGGCGATGCCCGCGGCGGGCGGGGCTGGCGCGGCGGCTGAAGCCGAGGCCGAGGAGAAGACCGAGTTCACGGTCGTCCTGGCTTCGGTCGGCGACAAGAAGATCCAGGTTCTCAAGGAGCTGCGGGCGGTGACCCAGCTCGGGCTCAAGGAAGCCAAGGAGATCATCGACAACGTGCCGAGCACGATCAAGGACGCCGCGTCGAAGGAAGAGGCCGAGAAAATCAAGAGCAAGCTGGAAGAGGTCGGGGCGAAGATCGAGGTAAAGTAGCATGGCGGTCGAGCAGAAGGATTTCTCCAAGACCGGCACCTTCTTGGGGATTCCCAATCTGCTTTCGCTGCAGCTCGATTCTTTCGCCGATTTTGTCCAGGTCGGAGTCGAACCGGCGAAGCGGAAGCCGAACGGGCTCGAGGCAATCCTCCAGGAGACCTTCCCGGTCGAGGACGTCCACAAGAACTTCCGGCTGGAGTACCTGTACTACAGTTTCGGCGATCCGAAGTACCAGCCCGAGGAAGCGATTGCCAAGGGCGTCAACTACTCGATGCCGCTGAAGGTGACGTTCCGGCTCGTCAAGAAGGAGTTCGGGGCCGAGAGCGAAGAAGTCCGCGACATGGTCGAGCAGGAGGTCTTCTTTTGCGAGTTGCCCTGGATGACGCGCAACGGCACGTTCATCATCAACGGCGTCGAGCGTGTGGTTGTCAACCAGCTTCATCGTTCGCCGGGCGTCTACTACTCGGAGACCGACGTCGAGTATTCCGCCCTGCTGGTGCCGCTCAGGGGCGCGTGGTTCGAGGTGCTGGTCGACAAGCACCGCGCGCTGGTCGTGCTGCTGGACCGCAAGCGGCGGATATCGGCGGCGACTTTCCTGCGAGCCATCGGTTTCGACCATTCCGCGCTGGTCGAGCGGCTGTACACCGTCGAGGAGAAGAAGCTCGCCCACGGCCAGATGATCGCCGCCCCGGTTGTTGACCCGGGCGGCGACCGGCTGGCCAGCCCGGGCGAGTACGTCACCGAGGGGTTGCTGGAGTTCCTCGAAGCCAAGGGCATCAAGACCGCGAAGGTCGTCGACGGCAACCCGCCCGGGCTCGACATCCTCTCCAATACCCTGCTGTCGGACAAGTCCGACTCCAAGGAAGACGCGATCAAACGGATCTACTACCGGCTCCGTTCGATCGCGCCCCATTCGATCGAGGTCGCCGAGAACGTCATCCTCGGGATGCTGTTCGACAAGCGACGGTTCGATCTCAGCCCGGTCGGCCGCCACAAGCTCAACCGGCGGCTGATGCTGAACGTCCCGCTGTCCGAGACCGGCCTGCGCCAGGACGACGTGATGGAGATAATCCTCCACCTGCTCCGTTTCGCGGGCGACGCCCGTTTCTTCCGGGTGAGCTGCCAGGTCCAGGACAGGGCCGAGCGGGCGCGGGCGATCAAGGAACTCAAGGGCGCCGGGCTCGAGCCGGGCGACGAGTTCTACTCGGAACGGCTCGGCCAGTTCGAGGTGACCTACTCCACCGAGGATGCCGGCAAGGCGGCCGAGGAGTTGCTGCGCAAGATCGGTCTCAAGCCGCGCAGCGAGGCGGTACGCATCCAGGCCGACGACGTGGACCATCTCGCCAACCGGCGGGTCAAGCAGGTTGGGGAGTTGCTCGAGAACCAGTTCCGGGTCGCGCTGATGCAGCTCGCCCAGAACATCCGCGAGCGGGCGGCGTTTATCGACGAGAGCCAGCTGAACCCGCAGGAGCTGGTGAACACCCGGGTGGTGGCCAACGCTATCCTCAAGTTCTTCACCCAGAGCCAGCTCTGCCAGTTCATGGAACAGACGAACCCCCTGGCCGAACTCACCCACAAGCGGCGCGTTTCGACGCTCGGGCCGGGCGGGCTCACCAAGGAGACCGCCGGGTTCGAGGTGCGCGACGTCCACTACTCGCACTACGGCCGCATCTGCCCGATCGAGACGCCCGAGGGGCCGAACATCGGGCTGATATCGACGGTCTCGACCTACGCCAAGGTCGACCAGTTCGGCTTCCTGGTTACTCCTTACTGGCCGGTCCGGGACGGCGTGGTCCAGGTCGGGCGCAACCGCGAGCAGTTCCTGACACCCGAGGAGGAAGAACACTACACCATCGCGCAGGCGAATACGGTGCTCACCGAAGACAACCGGTTCGCGCGCGAAGAGGTGATCTGCCGGCGCCAAGGGGACGTTGTCATTGTGCCGCCCGACCAGGTCGACTTCATGGATGTATCCCCGCGCCAGCTGTTCTCGGCTTCGACCGTGATGATCCCCTTCCTCGAGCACGACGACGCCGACCGCGCGCTGATGGGCTCGAATATGCAGCGCCAGGGCGTGCCGTTGCTGTTGCCCCAGAAACCGCTGGTGGCCACCGGGGTTGAAGGCAAGTTCGCCGCCGAGTCCGGCGCGGTGGTGCTGGCCGAGGAGGCGGGCATCGTCACCAAGGTTGACGCCCGGACGGTGGTTGTCCGCAGCGAGAATGGGCTGACCGAGCACCGGCTGCGCAAGTTCAAGAAGTCCAACCAGTACACCTGCCTGACCCAGCGGCCGACGGTACGGGTCGGCGACAAGGTCAAGAAGGGTGACCTGCTGGCCGACGGCCCCGGGACCGAGGACGGCCAGCTTGCGTTGGGCCGGAACGTGCTGGTCGCCTTCGTGCCCTGGCGCGGCTACAACTACGAGGACGCGATAATCGTCTCCGAGAACCTGATCAAGGATGACGCCTTCACGTCGATCCAGATCCTCGAGTTCGAGATCCAGGCGCGCGAGACCAAGCTCGGGGCCGAGGAGATCACCCGTGACATCCCGGGCGCGACCGAGGAAGAGCTGGGTAACCTCGACGAGTTCGGGGTCATCCGGGTGGGCGCCGAGGTCGGGCCGGGCGATATCCTGGTCGGCCGGATCACGCCCAAGGGCGAAACCGAGTTCACGCCCGAGGAACGGCTGCTTCGGGCGATATTTGGTGAGAAGGCGGCCAACGTCAAGGACAGCTCGTTGCGGGTCGACGCCGGCGTCTTCGGAGTCGTCGTGACCCGGCGAATCCTCAGCCGCAAGCTGACCGACGCGATGTCGCGGCGCCTCGAGCGCGAGCGCCAGGCCGAGGCCGGGCGGCGCTACGAGTTGAAGAAGCAGTTCCTGCTGAGCCGGCGCGACGAGAAGCTGCGAGACGCGTTGCGCGACCAGAAGGCGGCGGCGCCGGCCAAGGACAATAAAGGCCGGGTGCTGCACAAGGCCGGCCAGCCGTTGACCGACGAGTTCCTCGAGAGCGAGGCCTTCGGCAAGGTGCGCAACTACGAGCAGCTCGTGTCCAACTCGCAGCGCCAGGTCCAGATCCAGGCCGCGCTCCGGGAGTTCGACGAGGCGCTGGCCGAGGCCGACCACGAGAAGCGGGCCGAGATCGAGCGCGTATCGCGCGGTGACGAACTGCCCCACGGCGTACTCAAGTGGATCACGATCTTCATCGCCCAGAAGCGGCGGCTGGCGGTGGGCGACAAGATGGCCGGGCGGCACGGCAACAAGGGCGTCGTGTCGAAGGTGCTGCCGATCGAGGACATGCCTTACGTCGGCATCGCGGCGGAGGAAGAGTCCGCCACCGAAACCGTCCGCGGAATGCGCGGGATGGCGGTGGACATGATACTCAACCCGCTGGGCGTGCCGTCGCGCATGAACCTCGGGCAGGTGTTCGAGACGCACCTCGGCTGGGCGGCGAAAGTGCTCGGCTACCAGGCCGTGTGCCCGGTTTTCCAGAGCGCGACGCCGGAGGAGATCCGCACCGAACTGGTCAAGGCCGGGTTGCCGGCCGACGGCAAGCTGGTGCTGACCGACGGCCGGACCGGTGAAACCTTCGACGGCAAGGTGATGTCCGGGATGGTCTACATGATGAAGCTCATCCACATGGTGGATGACAAGATCCACGCCCGGTCGACCGGTCGCTACTCGCTGATAACCCAGCAGCCGCTGGGCGGCAAGGCCCAGTTCGGCGGCCAGCGGTTCGGCGAGATGGAGGTCTGGGCGCTCGAGGCGTACGGGGCGTCCCACGCGCTGCAGGAGATGCTGACGATCAAGTCCGACGACGTCGAGGGTCGGAGCGCGCTCTACGAGGCGCTGATCCGGGGAAAGAACCCGCCGCGGCCCAAGCCGCCGGCGTCGTTCGCCGTGCTGGTCAAGGAACTGCAGGGCCTGGGGCTGGAACTCAATCCCCAGCGGGGCGAGGAGGGCGAGTGATCACCAGCGACCGCGACTTCTACGATTTCGACGCGCTGCAGGTCAGGATCGCGTCACCCGAGATCATCCGAAGCTGGTCGAGCGGCGAGGTGATCAAGCCCGAAACGATCAACTACCGCACCCAGAAGCCGGAGCGGGACGGCCTGTTCTGCGAGCGGATTTTCGGTCCGGTCAAGGACTACGAGTGCAACTGCGGGAAGTACAAGAAGATTCGCTACAAGGGCATCATCTGTGACCGCTGCGGCGTCGAGGTCACCACCTCGGCGGTCCGGCGCCAGCGGATGGGGCATATCGAGCTGGTCGTGCCGGTGGCGCACACGCTGTTCTACCAGGTCCCGCCCTCGAAGGTCGGGCTGATGCTGTCGCTGTCGATCAACCAGGTCGAAACGGTGCTGAACTACGAGGCCCACGTCGTCATCGAGCCGGGCACTTCCACCTACAAGAAGATGGACCTGATTTCCGAGGAGGAGTACCGCGCCAACAAGGACCGGTTCGAGGGCTTCGAGGCCGAGTCGGGCGCGCCGGCGCTGAAGAAACTGCTTTCCCGGATCGAGCTCGACGACCTCGCGGCCGAGCTGCGCGCCCGGATCAAGCACGAGGCGTCGCGCCGGTTCGAGCTGTTGCGCCGGCTGCGGGTGGTCGAGGCGTTCCGAACCTCGGGCGCGCGCCCTGAGTGGATGATTCTCGACGTGCTGCCGGTGACCCCGCCCGACCTGCGCCCGTTGGTGCCGCTCGAGGGTGGCCGTTATGCGACGTCGGACCTGAACGACCTCTACAAGCGGGTCATCGTCCGCAACAACCGGCTGAAGCACCTGATGTCGATCAAGACCCCGGAGATCATCCTCAAGAACGAAAAGCGGATGCTCCAGGACGCGGTTGACACCCTGTTCTCGAACGAGACGCGGCCGCGGCCGGTGCGCGGCCGGGGCAACCGGCCGCTGAAGTCGCTCTGCGAGGCGCTGCGCGGCAAGCAGGGCCGGTTCCGGCGCAACCTGCTGGGCAAGCGGGTCGATTACTCGGGCCGTTCGGTGATCGTCGTCGACCCGGCGCTGAAGCTGTCGCAGTGCAGCCTGCCCAAGGAGATGGCGCTCGAGCTGTTCAAGCCGATGATCCTGCGCCGGCTCGAGGAGAAGAAGCTGGCCGACAGCGAGCGCGGGGCCAAGACGATGTACCGCAAGGAGGCGCCCGAGGTCTGGGAAGTGCTGGAGGAGGTCACCGACGACCACCCGGTGCTCCTGAACCGCGCGCCGACCCTGCACCGGATATCGGTCGAGGCGTTCTTCCCGTTGCTGTCCGAGAACCGGGCGATCGGCATCCACCCGCTGGTCTGTCCGCCGTTCAACGCCGACTTCGACGGCGACACGATGTCGGTCCACGTGCCGCTGACGCCCGAGGCGATCCTCGAAAGCTCGGTGCTGATGCTCTCGGCGCACAACATCCTGTCGCCGGCCCACGGCCGGCCGCTGATGACGCCGTCCCAGGACATCGTCGCCGGGGTCTACTACATGACCAAGCCGAAGCCGAGCCTGGGCGAGGCGAAACAGTGCTTCGACGACTTCGCGACGGTGCATTCGGTCTACGCGCTCGGCGAGCTGGGGATCCACTCGCCGATCCGGTTCTACTACGAGGGCAAGCCCTACGATACGACGGTCGGCCGGGTGTTGCTCAACGAGGTCCTGCCCGAGCAACTCCGGTTCGTCAACAAGCTGGTGGCCAAGGGCGAGCTGGTCGCGCTGATCGACGGCTGCGCCCGCAGCCTCGGGCTGGACGCGACCGCGAAGCTGCTCGACGACGTCAAGGCGCTGGGCTTCGAGATGGCGACCCGGTCCGGCCTGTCGATCGGGATGGAGGACGTGGTTGTCCCCAGGGAGAAGTACGAGATACTCGATCGGAGCGAGAAGTCGCTGCGCCGGGTGTACCGGGCTTACGAACGCGGGTTGATGACCGACTCGGAGAAGTACAACCTGGTTGTCAACACCTGGACGCTGGCGACCGCCGAGGTCGAGGAAGCCCTGATGGAGCGGCTCAGCCACGACCGCGAGGGGTTCAACCCGGTTTTCATGCTGATCGACTCCGGCGCCCGCGGCTCGCGCACCCAGGCGTCGCAGATCGGCGGGATGCGCGGCCTGATGGCCAAGCCCCAACGCCGGACGGTCGGCGAGGAGGTCATCGAGACCCCGATCAAGAGTTCGTTCCGCGAGGGGCTGTCGGTCTGGGAGTACTTCATCTCCACCCACGGCGCCCGCAAGGGACTGACCGACACCGCGCTCAAGACCGCCGAGGCCGGCTACCTTACCCGCCGGCTGGTGGACGTCGCCCAGGACGTCGTCGTCACGATGGAGGACTGCGGGACGATTCTCGGCCAGGAGTTGACCGCGCTGCGCGAGGGCGGCGACATCGTCGAGCCGCTGGGCGAGCGGATAATGGGGCGGTTTGCGGTCGACGACATCGTCAACCCGGTGTCGGGCGAGGTGATAGTCCGTTCGGGCGAGGAGATCAGCGACGACGCCGCCCAGGAGATCGAGGACTCGGGCATCGAGCGGGTGCTGGTGCGGTCGGTGCTGACCTGCGACGCGCCCTACGGGTTGTGCGTGAAGTGCTACGGCCGCAATCTCGCCACGGGCCGGACGGTTGAAATCGGCGAAGCGGTGGGCATCGTCGCCGCCCAGTCGATCGGCGAGCCGGGCACCCAGCTGACACTGAAGACCTTCCACATCGGCGGCGTCGCCCAGCGCTCGGCCGAGCAGACCAAGGCGACCGCCCGGTTCGCGGGCACGGTGAAGTTCGAGAACCTCTCGACCTCGAAGAAGACCGACGACGAGGTGGTCGCGCTCGACATCGGCCGGCTGGTGCTCACCGCGGCCGAGCGGGCGGACCGGGTCGTGCCGTTCAGCGTCCCGGCCGGCGCGATAATGAGGGTGACCGACGGCCAGGCGGTGGTCGAGGGGGACACGCTGTTCGAGTGGGAGCCATACTCGATCCCGATCATGGCGAAGAAGGTCGGCCGCGTCGTCTACCATGACATCGAGGTCGGGCTGACGCTGCGCGAGGACATCGACGAGCGCACCGAGCGGATGCAGCGGATCATCACCACCGACCGCGAGAAGAAGCGCCACCCGCGCATCGCGGTGGTCGACGACAAGGGCAAGGAGCTGGAGAGCCACGCGCTACCGGCCGGTGCCTACCTGGTCGCCAACGACAAGCAGGAGGTCAAGCCCGGTGATACCCTGGCCCGGCTGCTGCGCGAGATGGGCCGGACCCGCGACATCACCGGCGGCCTGCCCAAGGTGGCCGAGCTGTTCGAGGCCAAGCGCGTCAAGAACCCGGCGACGATATCCGAGATCGACGGCACGGTCGAGGTCGGCGCGCCCAAGGAAGGCGTCCGGATCGTCCGGGTGACGTCCGAGGGCGGCTCGGTCAAGGAGTACTCCATCCCCTACGGCAAGTACCTGCTGGTCCAGTCCGGCGACGCGGTTCACGCGGGCGACAAGCTCTGCGAGGGTTCGGTGGACCCGCACGACGTGCTGTTGGTTCGCGGCTGGCTGGCGGTCCAGGAGTTCCTGACCAACCAGATCCAGGCGGTCTACCGGCTGCAGAAGGTCAAGATCAACGACAAGCACATCTCGGTCATCGTCCGGCAGATGCTGCGCAAGGTGAAGGTGATCGACGCCGGTGATTCGAGCTTCATCGAGGGCGAGATCGTCGAGCGCCGCCGGCTCTACGACGAGAACCAGCGGTTGCTGGAGGAGAACCTCCGGCCGGCGAGCTTCCAGGCGATCCTCCTAGGTATCACCCGGGCGGCACTCTTGACCGACAGTTTCCTGTCGGCGGCGTCGTTCCAGGAGACGACCCGGGTGCTGTCCGAGGCGGCAATCCAGGGCAAGATTGACCGGCTGCGGGGTCTGAAGGAAAACGTCATCGTCGGGCGGCTGGTGCCGGCCGGGACCGGGTTCCGGGAGTTCAGCCGCGTGCGACTGGTAAGCGAGGATACGAAACAGGCAGAGCAGGAGGCCGTATAGCATGCCGACAATCAACCAGCTGATAAGAAAGCCAAGGCGGATGCCCAAGACCCGGTCGAAGACGCCGGCGTTGAAGGGCAACCCGCAGAAGCGCGGGGTCTGCACCCGCGTGTACACGGTAACCCCGAAGAAGCCGAATTCGGCGCTGCGCAAGGTGGCGAAGGTCCGGCTGGTCTCGGGGCAGGAAGTGACTGTCTACATCCCGGGCGAGGGGCACAACCTGCAGGAGCACTCGATCGTGCTCGTGCGGGGCGGCCGCGTCAAGGACCTGCCGGGCGTGCGCTACCACATCGTCCGGGGCGTGCTCGACACCGCCGGGGTCGACGGCCGGCGCCAGGCCCGCAGCCACTACGGCGCCAAGCGGCCCAAGAAAACCTAGGGGGCGGCGATGGCAAGGCGACGCAAGGCCCCGCAGCGCGTCCCGCCGCCGGACGTGCGCTACAACTCGGTATTCGTCAGCAAGTTCATGAACCACCTGATGTGGGACGGCAAGCGGACCGCCGCCCAGAAGGTGTTCTACGGCGCGATGGACCTGATCGAGCAGCGAACCAAGGAAGACGGCTACGCCGTGTTCCAGAAGGCGCTGGCCAATGTCCGGCCGGTGCTCGAGGTCCGGCCCCGCCGGGTCGGCGGCGCGACCTACCAGATCCCGATGGAGGTCAGGCCCAAGCGGCGCGAATCGCTGGTGATCACCTGGATTATCTCGGCGGCCCGGGCTCGCAGCGAGTACACCACCGCCGAGAAGCTGGCCTCCGAGTTGATCGACGCGGCCAACAACCAGGGTGCGGCGGTCAAGAAGAAGGAAGACACCCACAAGATGGCCGAGGCGAACCGCGCGTTCGCCCACTACCGCTGGTAGCAGGCCTCCGACAGTATCCTCGCTTGCGCGACCGCCCGGAAGGGCGGTCGCCGCTTTCCCGGCCAGCTACCGGAGCGCGATGACGGCGAGGTTGCGGCCGGTGACCGGGTCGCGGCGAGCCGAGTAGAAGTCGGCCGGTTGTTCGAAGCTGCAGCGGTCGAGCGACCCGGCTTCCTCGATGCCGGCCCCGGCCAGCAGTCGGCGGTTGGCCGCGCGGATGTCGAACGCGACTCGCCCGCCGTCCAGCCCGACCAGCAGGTCCTCCTGCCCGGGAAAGGCCTGTCGTACCCGTTCGATGACCTCCGCGCCCACCGGGTAGCACGCCGGGCAGATGCAGGGCCCGAGCGCGCAGCGCAGCCGGCCGGCAGTCGTGCCGGCCCGGCGGGCGACTTCCTCGGCCAGCAGCCGGGCGAGCCCGGCGACCGTGCCCTTCCAGCCGCAGTGGGCAATCCCGACCCGGGACAGGCCGGTATCCCAGGCGAACACGGGCAGGCAGTCGGCGACCTTGATGCCGAGCCCGACGCCCGGACGGGTGGTGACGAGCGCGTCGGCCTCGACCGCGTCGGGCGTGCCCGGCTCGAGCCCGGGTTCGTGGATGCCGGCGCCGTGGACCTGCCGAACGGTGACCAGCGACCTGAGCCCGAGCGCGGCGCAGACCCGCGCGCGGTTCTCGTTGACCCGGGCCGGGTCGTCGCCGACGTGGTAAGACAGGTTGAGGGAGTCCCAGGGCGGGGGCGAGGCGCCGTCGTTGCGGGTGAGCATCGCGACCAGCAGGCCGGGCGCTGCGGGCAGGATGAAGCACTCGATGCCGCCGATTGTCTGCCGCGTCCAGTCGCTCAAAGGCGGAGTTCAGGCGGCCGGGGACTGGCCCGGGGTGCGCATGTCCCGTACGACGAGCCGGGTGGTTGTCCGTCCCTGCCAGGTGTGCTTCTCGACGTTGAAGCAGATGTCCAGGCTCGCCGGCACGCCCGGTTCGAGGTTGGGCAGTTCCGCGGACCGGCCCCAGGCGATCGCGTCGAGCTCGCGCGTGCCGGACCGGGCGCGGAATGTGAGATGCTCGCGCTGGCGGCCGATGCAGCGCGGCCAGCCGGTGACCTCGACCCCGAGCGCGGCGAATAGCGGTTCGCGGTTCTCGGCGCCGAACGGTTCGAGTTCCCCCAGCAGGCCGGCGAACGGCTCGTCGAGGTCGTCGAGGGTCACGACCGCGTCGACGTCGAGGCTGGGCTGGAAGACGTGGTCGGGCAGCGCGTCGGCGTGGCGGTTGACGGCCGCGCTGAAATCCTCCACCCGGTCGCGCTCGACCTTCACCCCGGCGGCGTAGCGGTGGCCGCCGAACCCGGCAAGGTGGTCGGCCGCCGATTCGAGCGCGGCGTAGAGGTCGAAGCCGTTGACCGAGCGGCCCGAGCCCCGGGCCGGCTCGTCGTCGAAGCTGACGACGATGCTCGGCCGGCCGAACTGCCGGGCGAGGCGGGAGGCGGCCAGCCCGAGCACGCCGGCCGGCCAGCCGATGCGGCCGACGACGATCACCCGGCGCCGGTGCAGGCCGCGGCGCTCGACTTCATCGAGCGCCTGGTTGACGACGCGCTTCTCGACCAGGCGCCGGGCGTTGTTCTGCTCGTTGAGCACGCCGGCCAGCCCGGCGGCCTCGTCCGGGTCGCGGGCGAGCAGCAGTTCGACGGCGTGGCGCGCGTGGTCCACCCGGCCGGCGGCATTGAGCCGCGGGCCGAGCACGTAGCCGACGTGGTAGGGCGTGACCGCGCCCTTGCCGATGCCGGCGACCTCGCGCAGCGCCTTGAGACCGGGCCGGCGGTTGGCGGTGATGGCGGCCAGGCCGAGCCGGGCGAGGATGCGGTTCTCGCCGCGCAGCGGCACGACGTCGGCGATGGTGCCCAGGCCGACCAGGTCCAGCAGGTCGGTCAGTTCCTCGCGCGGCCGTTCGAGCCGGCTGAGCAGGCGCCAGGCGAGCTTGAAGGCGACGCCGACGCCGGCCAGCTCGGGCCAGGGATAGGTCGAGCCCGGCCGCTTCGGGTTGACGAGCGCCAGCGCGCCGGGCAGCTCGGGTTTGACCTCGTGGTGGTCGGTGATGACCACGTCGATGCCGGCGGACCGGGCCGCGGCCACGGCCGCGATGTCGGTCGAGCCGCAGTCCACGGTGACGAGCAGGGTCGCGCCCTGCTCCCGGCAGAACTCGACGCCGGCGAGCGATATCCCGTAGCCTTCCTCCTCGCGGTGGGGCAGGTAGTAGACGACCTCGCCGCCGAGCCGGCGCAGGACGGTGAGCAGCAGGACCGTGCCGGTGACGCCGTCGACGTCGTAGTCGCCGTGGACGCAGATGCGCTCGTTCTTCTCGAGCGCGGCGATGATGCGGTCGGTCGCGGGTTCGATATCGGGCAGGGTGTCGGGCTGGTGCAGCCGCGCGGGCGAAGTGTCGAGGAAGTCGCGTACCTCGTCGGCGGTCGCGAAGCCGCGGCGCAGCAGCAGGCCGGCCGCGGCCGCGGGCAGTCCGAGTTCCCGGCCGAGCTGCGCGGCCTCGGGCCCGGGCGGGTCGGGCAGGTTCCAGTTGTGGCTCGGGACTACCGTCGGCACGGGTAGTATCTTAGCCGGGAGGCGCGGAAGTCAAGCGGGCCGGGCGGCTCAGGGCCGGCCGAGGCGCTGCCGCACGCGGCCGAGGATGTCGGCGGCCGAGGAATGGCCCGGGTCGAGTTCGAGCGCGCGTTCGAGCGCGGCCGCGGCCTGGGGCAGGCTGTCGGTGCTGACGTAGACCAGGCCGAGCAGGTACCACGACTCCGGGTTCCCGGGGTCGAGTTCGATCGCCCGGCGGTAGCCGGCGAGCGCGGCACCGAAGTCGCGGCGCGCGACCGCGACCCGGGCGCCGGCGAGCCGGACAATCGGCTCGGCGCGCGGGTCGGCGGCGCAGCAGCGGACCAGTTCGCGATACTGCTGTTCGGCCTCGCCGGCGCGGCCCATCCCGGCCAGCACCATCAGGAGCGAATAGCGGGCCGAAGGGTTGGCCGGATTGGCCGCGACCGCGCGCTCGAACGCGGCCTTCGCTTCGTTCGCCCGGCGCAGGCTCAAGAGGATGTTGCCCTGCTGGGTCCAGGCCTGGGACGAGTATTCCTGCTTCCGGACCGGGACTAGCAGCGAACCGGCGAAGACGAGCGCGGCGACGGTCAGGACCCAGGTCGGTCGCCCGAACCTGCGCGCGCGCAGGTCGCGGAAGAGCGTGGCCAGCGCCAGCCCGGCGAAGAGCAGCAGGAACGGGATGACCGGGGCGCGCAGGCGCGACATCACGTAGAAGGCGAGGGCCGAGACGAGGTGGACCGCCACGAAAAGGTATGCCGGCCAGTTGCGTTTTCGGTCGCGCCAGCCCAGGACTAGTCCCGGGATTGCCAGTGCGGCGATGATACCGAACGAAATGAACGCTAGTCTCAGCGGCAGGGAGCCGGCGCGGGCGGTCTCGGGGTAGTAGTTGGAGGGCACCTCGTAGTCGGCCCAGAACAACAGGAACTTGCGGCCCGCCAGTTCGAGGGCGCGGCCGGGGTGCGAGACGAGGTAGCGGACGCCCTTGTTCAGCCAGTGCGCCGAAGCCCGCGACCAGGGGACTTGCTCGCCGTTGATGCGGCGGGCGACCTGCTCCAGCCGGGCGTGGGAGAAGCCGGGAGTCGCCTCGAGCTCGGGCGCGGGTTGCCAGGTGCCGTCCGACGCCGGGTTGTTGCCGTAGTAGAAGTTGATGCCCGAATGGCCGGTGAAGAGCACCGGGTCGCGGGCGACGATGAGGTTGCGCGCCGGCACCGTGGCGATGACCAGCAGCGCGGCAATGACCAGCAGCATCACGTTGCGCAAGCCTCGGCCCTGGCGCCAGAGGATGACGCCGAACGCGGGCAGGAGCAGCAGCATTTCGGGCCGGCAGATGACGAGCAGCCCGAAGGCGGCTCCAGCCAAGGTCCAGCGCCACCAGCGTCGGTCCGCGACCAGCACCAGCCAGACCGCGAGCAGGCTCAGGAATACGGTCAGCTCGACGTAGAGCAGCGCGCCCGAGTAGAAGACGAGGATGCCGCAGAGCGCGAACCCGAATGCCGCGATTCCCGCGCCCGCGCGGCCGAAC
>JAFGQF010000139.1 GCA_016935775.1 Caldifarciminota bacterium | reverse complement strand
TCGTCCTGCCGCTGTCCAAGCCGCCGCTGGTGACAATCACGGTCTTCAACGTCATCGGCTCGTGGAACAGTTTCTTCTGGCCGCTCATCGTCACCCACTCGGATTCCATCCGGCCGCTCCAGGTCGGGCTCGCGTACTTCTCGCGCGAGCAGAGCACCAACTACACCCTGCTGATGGCCGCCACGACAATGGCCATCATCCCGCTCATCATCCTCTTCTTCATCGCCCAGAAGCACATCATCGCCTCCCAGGCCCGGTCCGGGCTCAAGGAGTAGCCGCCGATGCGGCGGGCGGTCGTACTCGCCGCCGTCCTGCTGGTCAACCTGGCGTGCCCGCCGGCCCGGGTCCGGGTGCGGGAACCGGGCTCGCTGGTCCGGGGTAACGTCGCACCGGGGTTCGAAGAGGTACGCGAGGAGTTCCTGCGCAACTTCACCGAGCGGGGCGAGTACGGCGCGGCCTGCTGCGTCTGGTGGCGGGGCGAGAAGGTAGTCGACCTCTGGGGCGGCTACGCCGACATCCGCGCGCGCAGGCCCTGGCAGCAACACACCTGCGTGATGGTCTTCTCAACGACCAAGGGGATGTCGGCGCTGGCGCTGGCCCTCTGCCACAGCCGCGGCTGGCTCGATTACGACGCCCCGGTCGCCCGCTACTGGCCCGAGTTCGCGGCCAACGGCAAGGCCGAAATCACCGTCCGCCAGCTTCTCGGTCACCAGGCCGGCCTGCCCGCACCGGACCGGCGGCTCACGATCAGCGACATCGAAAACCTCGACGCGCTGGCCGAAGTGCTTGCCCGCCAGCGACCGCTCTGGCCCCCCGGGACGCGGCAGGGCTACCACCTCGCCTCGCTCGGCCTCTACGAGAACGAGCTGCTGCGCCGCGTTGACCCGCTGGGTCGGACGCTCGGCCGCTTCTTCGCCGAGGAGGTCGCCGCGCCGCTGGGAATCCGGTTCTACATCGGCCTGCCCGACACCGTTCCCGACGAACGGCTTGCCACCATCTACCGGACCAGCCTCGTCAAGGCCGCGCTCACCCGGCCGCTCTCGGAAGACCTCGGGATGCTCCGGCCCCGGGCCTTGCTTCACCGGGCGACCCGCATCCCGGCCGACGCCGACCCCAACAGCCGCCGAACCCGGGCAATCGAACAGCCGTCGTACAACGGCATCGGCGAAGTCCGGGCCGTCGCACGGGTCTACTCCGAGTTCGCGACCGGGGGCCGCACGCTCGGGCTCGACAGCGCCACCCTTGCCGAGCTGGCCGGGCCGCCCGGGCTGCCGGACTCGGGACGGGTGGACTTCGTACTGCACGAGCCGAGCTGGTTCCGGCTCGGCCTGTTCAAGCCCGGGCGCGACTTCTGGTTCGGCTCCACCATCCGCAGCTACGGTCACCCCGGGCTCGGCGGCTCGATGGGCTTCGCCGACCCCGACCTCGGTCTCGGGTTCGCCTACGCGCCCAACCGGCTCGGGATGAACCGCGACTCGGGCGCGCGCCGCCGGGCGCTGGCAGCCGCCGCCTATCGCTGCGTCGAGCGTGCCCTCGGCCGGTAGGCCGCCCCTCCCGCAGCTTGACACGATTCCGATTATGTAGTACACTAACCCGATGAAGGGAGACTCGATGAAAGTGCTCAAGATCGGCTACCTCGACGGCACCGACCCGATGCTGCTCAGCTACTGCGCGGCGATGGGCTTCGATACGATTCCACTCAGCAACGGCTGGGACAGCCACGGCAAGTACCTCGGGCTGCTCACGCGCGAGGACGCCCTCGCGCTGGTTGTCGCGCCTTTCCACAAGCTGATTCCGCCGAGCCAGGTCCAACAGAAGGCCTCGGATTTCGTCAACGCCTGCCGCCTGCAGCACGTCCCGCTGCTGGTGGTCGTGCCCGAGCAGGTGATGGGCCGGGCGCGGCGCAAGCTCGGCGGCACGCGCACCGGCGTGCTGTGGTGTTCGCCGGGCGAGTTGTTCGACAAGGTGATGGAGATTCTCCGCCGCTGAGCCGGCACTTGCGCCGGGGCGCGACCGGCCCGGCATCTTCCGCCATCGAAACGGAGGTAAGATGAAGTACCTTGTCCTGCTCGGCTTCTTCCTTGCCGGCGCGGCGCTTGCCGACCCACCCTGGAGCGCGGCGGTGAAATCGGCCGACGTCGGCGACACCATCAACGAAGGCGAGTCCTGCATTGCCTTCTCGGGCCAGAACGTCTACTGCGTTTGCAACGTCGCCGAGCGCGGCCGGGTCGCGGTCATCCCCTTCGGCCGCTCCACTGACGGCGGCGCGACATGGACCACCACCTGGTGGCGCGACCCGACCGGGCCGGACCCCTGGCACTCGGACCCGGTCCTGCTCACCGACGACACCGGCTACGTCCACCTGTTCGTCCAGTTCTCAACCGACCTCATCCGCCACTACCTCTCCACCGACAACGGCCAGACCTGGTGCGACAGCTCCGACGTCAGCCAGCCGGGCGCGGTCGTCGACAAACCCTGGGCCACCAGCGTCGGCAACACCATCCACATCTGCTGGCAGCAGCTCAGCGGCAGCTCCGGCATCTACCTCGCCCGCTCGAGCGACGCCGGCCGCACCTGGACCCGGGCCCGGATCGACTCTCGCACCTACATCACCGGCATCTGCCGCAACCCGGCCGGCGACCTGTTCATCTCGCTGCGGACCTTCGACGGCGACCTCCACGTCTTCAAGTCCACCGACGGTGGCGAGACCTGGCCCGTCGGGCTCAAGAAGACGATCGACACCCAGTGCACCTACACCTCGGGCTGGGGCGACCGCGCGCCGATGACCTGCATCGCCGCGCCCGACAACGACCACGTCATCGTCACCGTGGTCGACCAGCGCCACGGCAACTGGGACGTGCTCTACTCCCGTTCCACCGACGGCGGCGCAAATTGGTCGACCCTCAGCCGGCTCAACGACTCGACGGCCGGTGGCCAGTGCAAGGGCTGGGTCGAAGCAGATGTCTACGGCCGGGTTCACGCACTCTGGTACCACACCCCGGCCTGGCCGACCTCGATCACCAGCCGCTGGTCGGTCCGCTACCAGTACTCGGACGACGGCGGGGCGACTTGGAGCCCAAGCATCCGGCTCAACGACACCACCTTCACCAGCCCGGTTGACTTCATGGGCGAGTACCACATCATCGAAACCGACTCCCAGTACGCCCGCTGCGTCTGGGCCGGCGGCCGCGAGGGCGACCTCGACCTCTGGTACGCCCAGGCCGAACTCACCGCAATCGGCATCGAAGAGAACCCCTTCCGCCCGGTCCGCCTCCCCGCGGTGACAATTACCGTGCCCGGGCTGTTCCACGGAGCCGCGCTACCGGTGGAAGTCGCCCTGCAACAACCGGCCTCGGCCCGGCTGGCGGTCTTCGACGCCGCCGGCCGGGAACTGAGGCGGCTCGAACTCGGCCGGCTCGCGGCCGGCAGCCACCGGCTGGTGCTCGAAGGCCTGCCCCGGCGCCAGACCCTGTTCATCCGGCTCGACGCCACCGAGACCGTTACCGCGCGCGCGACCCTGCTCGACTGACCCGGCGCCCCGGAACGTGCCGAGCCCCGGCTCGACGAGCCGGGGCTCGGCCTGACACAGACAACTGCTAGACCAGCAGGTTCGCCAGTTGCATTATCGACCAGACCGGCGGCCCGCCGCGGAACTCGCGCTCGGGAAGGGAAACTGGCTTCTCGGGAGCGGGCAGGTTCTTGTACGGCACCGGCGGAATCGTGCACTCGGGCAACCGCAGGTCCGGTACCCGGGCATCCGCGGTATAACCGACGACCTTGCCCATCCGGTCGCGCATCACCCCGTTGACATAGAAGCCGCGATGCTGCCCGCGGGCGTCGTAGACCGTCCGGCCGACCAGGAAACCGCGGGGCTGACCCCTGTAGTCATAGAAGGCATCATCGCACAGGCGGAATACCGCCTGCCCGAACCGGTTGTAGAGCACCACTTCATCCATTGCATCCTCCAATCTCGCGCGGCCATCGCGGCCGCCACTCGACTCCAGCCGACTGCTGTCAATGGGGTTTCCGGTTCGGATGTAACCGCCGGGATTATAGCGACCCTGCCCGGGCTGTCAAGACCCTTTCGACAGGGTCCGGGCGTTCAAACGTCCAACGCGTCAGGGGTTAGGATGTCGGCGGCAAGCCGCCGACAACACTCAGGAGACAGCATTCAGTAAACAGCATTCAGCAACCAGGCTCCTGCCGCTGCCTTCTGCCTTCACCCCTGGCTTGGCGTCCTTGGCGGTTGAGTCTTCGTCCTCGCACCTTGGTGCTCTTGTGTTTTCGTGGTCGAATCCGGTTCCTGGTCCTGGCTCTACTCGGCTCTGTGACTCTGTGGTTTGGACTTCATGCGCTTCGTGGTTGATACGCCCTGTCCTGCTCATCCTTCACGTTCATCCTTCATCCTTGTCCTTCTCCCCTCTGTCTTCTCTGTGTCGCCGTGGCTGACCGTTCGTTCATCGTTCATGGTTCATAGTTCATAGTTGGTCGGAATCCGAACCTTCGTGCTCTTGGTGCCTTGGTGTCTGAATCCTGGTCTCCGCGGTTCTCATCTTCGCGTCCTTGGCGGCTGAGACAGTGCGGAAAACGCTGGGACACCTCCCCATTTGCGGAGGACCGAAATAGGGAAGCGTCCCGG
>JAFGQF010000138.1 GCA_016935775.1 Caldifarciminota bacterium | reverse complement strand
CTCGACCCGACCCGATACCAGCGTCCGCACCGTCCGGCCGTTAACGTCGGTCACGGTCAGGCTGGCCTCGCCCGGGCGCGTGACCGAGTAGCTGAGCTCGAACGGCCCGGCCGAGACGGTGCGGCTCACCGCCAGCCCGGTCCGCAGCTCCTGGCCCGGCTCCTCGGCCAAGGCCGTGCCGGTGACAATGACGTCCTCGAGCGGCCCTTGCTCGTTCCACTCCCAGGCGGTGTTGTAGCCGCGGACCCGGTACCAGTACCGGCCCGGGGTCCTGCCGGTCACCTGGTAGAGCGTGTCGGTGACGTTGTCCGACAGCACCGCGCGGTTGGCGAACAGCGGCACCGGGTGAACATCGTCCACGTAGGCGCCAACCCGGAGCGTGTTGTCGTCGCTCATCACCCGGAACCGCAGCCAGACCGACCGGCCGGCCCACGGCTCGAGCGAGAACGCCGCGCGCTGCCAGCCGCCCGAGTTGCCCTCGTACCGGTCGTGGAGCTGCACCCAGTCGAGCCCGTTCTCCGACACCTCGGTGATGTAGACGTCGTAGTTGGTCTCGAGGTCGTACCAGAGCCAGAAGCTGACTGAATCGCCCGGCTGAACCGGGTAAGGGTCCTTTGTCTTGATATAGTTTGACTGGTTGTTGGTCATCCCCGAGAACATGCTGTGGCTGCCCGAATGCGCCTGGGCGCTGCTCCGGCTGAAGCCGACCACGTCCCAGAGCGCGGTGCCGGACTCGAAGTCATCGGACGATACAGTCAGCCCGGACAGCTCCTCCACCGCCCACTTCGTCGGCTGGTTGTACGCTCGACGCTTCGGGGTCCAGTGAAGGGTGAAGCTGCCGGTCGCCGAACTGTCCATCGGCGCGAGCACCGGCGGCGGCACCTCGCCCCTGAGCGACGAGATTATCGCGCTGGCCTGGCTGAACAGGTAGAACACACCGTCGAAGCACTCGCGCTCGATGGCATCGAGCTGGCTTGTGCTCTGGTAGAAACTGGTTCCCAGTTCGACGGTGTAGGCCATGCACGGGTAGCCGCCGACATTGTGGGGCCAACCGTACATCCAGTCCTTCGAAGAACCGAAGCTCGGGTACAGGTAGTTCGCCTGCTGAGCGGTGTAGTTGCCCCCACCGAGCCGCTGCATCCGCGACGCCATCCCCTGCGCCAGGGTCGCGATCATCGGGTCGTAGGGCGCCACGCCCGAGCTGAACGGCCACAGCACCAGCTCACCGTAGGAATGGAGCGAAACGTCGGCAACGAACGTGTGTTCCTGGAAGAACCCGCGCAACGCGTCCACGCAGTCGGCCCACCAGGCCCGCGCGCCCATCCAGGTCTCGTCGCCCGGGTAGTGGGTGGAACGCGAACCCGAGACCAGCGCGCCCCAGGCGTGCATCCGGGTCGTATCGCAGGGACCGTTGTAGTCCCGGTTCGGGTCGCAGCCGACCGCGCTCTCGTAGGGCTTCCGGTTCTTGCGCCACATCCGCTGCTGCGGGTAGTCATAGTCGTAACCGTCCACGTTCGAAACCGGCACGACCCAGCACTGGTGGTCGTTGACGAAGGTCGTGATGTCCGGGCAGGTGCCGTAGCTCGACAGCAGCGTGTCGGCGAAGTGGCGCGCCGCCTGCGGGGTCGCCCACTCACGCGAGTGGTGCATCGCGTCGAGCAGCACCTCAGGCTCGTCCTCCTCGACGTGGACGTTGTCCGATATCTTCACCGCGTAGATCCACCGGCCAAGATGGGTCCGGCCGATGGAGTCGAACTTGCACAGCGTCGGATAGGTCGCGGCCCAGTTGCGCATTATCCGGACCAGCGAGTCGTAGTCGCAGTAGTAACCGAAGTCCCAGGCGTCGCCCTCCCGGGTGTCGAGGTCGTCGGTGATGACCCGCCACTCGAGGCCGCTCGAACGAACCAGCCCGAGGTCCTCGCGCCCGAGCACGAGGTCATAGCTCTCGCCCGGCACCGCACCGGCGATGTCGATCGAGCTGCCCTTGAACGGGATGCGGTTGTTCAACTCCTCGTAATCGCGGGCCGCGACCCGGACGACCATCGGACCGGCGCTCGCCGTGGCGATCGGCAGCATCACCGCGATCAACAGGCTGACACAGACTGGGACCTTCATCATTCCTCCCGGGAAAGCGCTGCCCTGGGCGGCGCAACCGTGATCAGGGCCATGCGGAAAATCGAGTATGCTCATCGGTAAGAACAATGCTACCGCACCCGGCAGGACAGGTCAAAGTGAAGGCCGGGGCGACACTGGGTCACCCCGGCCTTGATTGCTCGGCTTCCTAGTCTGCCAGGACGACCCGGGCAACCGCAGTCTCGTCCGCCTCGAGCCGGACAAAGTACACGCCGGCGGCCAGGCGCCGGCCCTGCCCGTCACTGCCGTCCCAGCGAACCGAATACTGTCCCGCTTCGACAGTACCCGACACGCAGGTCCGGACAACCCGGCCGTTGATGTCGGTGACGTTGAGGCTCGCCCGGCCCGGCCGCGCCACCGTGTAGCTCAGCTCAAAAGGCCCGGTCGAAACGCTGCGGCCGACCGCGAGCCCGGTCCGGAGCCCCGGTTGCGAAGGCTGCTCGGCCACGCCCGTGCCGGTGACAACGATGTCCTCGAGCGGCCCCTGGTCGCCCCAGTTCCATGCGGCGTTGAAGCCCCGCACCCGGTACCAGTACTGCCCCGGGGTCCTGCCAGTGACCTCGTACAGCGTGTCGGTGATGTTGTCGGCCAGGACCTGCCGGCTCGCGAACTCGGGCACCGGCCAGACATCGTCAATGTAGGCGCCGTTCCGGAGCGTGTTGTCGTCGGTCATCGTGCGGAACCGGATGTACACCGACCGACCCGCCCACGGCTCCAGCGAATAGGCCTTGCGCACCCAGCCCGAGGAGTTGCCGGTGTAGCGGTCGTGGAGCTGAATCCACTCCTTGCCCTCCAGCGACACCTCGGAGGTGACGACGTCGTAGTTGTTCTCGAGGTCGTACCAGATCCAGTACTCGAGCGAGTCGCCCGGCAGGACCGGGTAAGGGTCTTTCGTCGCCAGGTAGTTCGAGATGTTGTTGGCGCTGCCGAGAAAAACCGAGTAGCTGCCCGCGTGCTTCTGGGACGTGGCCCGGGTCGCGCCCTGCAACACCCATTGGTCGGTGCCGGACTCGAAGCCGTCCTCGACCACCGTCAACCCGCAGAGCTCCTCCACCTCCCACTTGGTCGGGTGGCTGTGCTCGGGCTTGACCGGCGTCCAACTGACCGTGAAATCGCCGGTCGCCGAGCTGTCCAGCGGCGCGAGGAACGGCCGCGGCACCGTGCCCTCGAGACTGGATATGATGTCGTCGGCCTGCTGGGCGGTATAGAGCAGTCCCTTGAATGCCTGGGTCTGGATGGTGCTGAGCTGGCTGGTGTTCTGGTAGAAGCTGGTGCCCAGTTCCACGCAGAACGACATGCACGGGTAACCGCCGATGTAGTGCGACCAGCCGTAGAACCAGTCGTCCGAGCCGCCGTTGGTCGGGTAGAGCTGGTCAGAACGGCTGGGCGTGTAGGTGCCACCCGACAGCTTGTTGATCCGGCTCGCAATCTGCTGGCCGAAGGAAGAGTAATAGGTGTTGTCGGGCGTGTTCTCGCCGTGGCCGTAGGGCCAGAGCACCAACTCGGAATAAGAGTGAAGGTCCAGGCAGGCGACAAAGGTCCGCTGCTTGAAGAAGTCGCAGAGCGCGCCGACCTCCTTGCCCCAGGCGCCCGTAGCGCCGAAGAAGGTCTCGTCGGACGGGTAGTGGGTCGTGCGCGAGCCGCTGACCAGCGAACCCCAGTCTCCCATCCGGTTGCCGCTGCAGACGCCGTTGAAGTCGCGGTTCGGGTCGCAACCGATCGCCGAACCGAACGGCTGGCGGTTCTTGCGCCAGCTCCGCTGGGACGGGTAGTCGTAGGTGAAGCCGTCGGCGTTGACTACCGGGAAGACCCAGATCTCGCGGCCGTCAACCAGGTCGCGGAAACTGGAATTGGAGGCGTAGTTGGAAAGCAGCGAATCGCAGAAATGGCGGATGACCTGTCCGGCGGCCCACTCCCGGGCATGGACCTGGCCGAAGAACAGCACCTCGGGTTCGTCCTCGTCCACCCCGGGGTTGTCCGATATCTTCAAGCCTATAACCCAGCGTCCCTCGTGGGTCGTCCCGAAGCTGTCGAGCCGGCAGATGGCCGGGTAGTTGGCCGCGAGGTTGCGCATCGTGCTCACGAGCGAGTCGTAGGAGCAGTAAAACCCGAACGTACCCGCCTCGGCGCCGAGGGTGCCGAGGTCGTCGGCTACCACCTCGGCGGCCAGGCCGCAGCCCAGCACGATCGGCAGTTCCGAACGGTAGACCATCAGGTCGTAGCTTTCGCCCGGTACAGCCCCGGCTATGTTGATTGTCGTGCCCTTGAATGGGATGTGGTCGTACAGCTGCTGGTAATCCCGGGCCGCGACCCGGACCAGCAACTGGTCGTGCTGCGCCGCGGCGGTCCCGCCGGCGAGCACCAGCACGAGTCCGACGATGCCGACAAGTCTCAAATCACACCTCCTGGTGTTTCGATGGGTATCGCTTCGGCCTGTTGCCCGGCAACCCGAGAGCGCCCCGCTCGGTTTGCCCGGCCCGGCTAATCCGGGCCGACACCAAATTCTAGAACCGGGACCGAAGGAGTCAACCGCCGACCGGCCTTGCTTGACACCGGCCGCCGGTGAACGTAAATATGCAATGGTCCAGCGAGTCACCCGGCAAACCCGGCTCCGCATCGGCATCCAGGACCGGATCATCATCTGGCTGCTGGTGCTCGGCATCCTGCCGGTACTGGCGATGGCCCTGCTCGGTCACCTGGTCATGTCGCGCTCGGCGATATCCGCGGCCGGTGTCCGGCTCCAGGCGGTCGCCGAGCGTCTTGCCCAGGGAATCGACCTCGGGCTGCGCGACGTCATGTCGGCCACGAATGACCTCGGGCTCCGCGACACCGAGCTGCGCCGGCTGGTTGCCGCCGCGCCGGACCGCGGCCCGCTCCGGGAATGGATACCCGACTCCGCCGCCGCAGCCCGGCGCCTGCAAGACAGCCCTTTTGCGGCCCGGCTCGAGCGAGCACTTGCAAATCACCCGCAGCTTGGCGAAGACCTGCTGGTGACCGACGGCCACGGCAATGTCCTGGGATCCACCAGGCCGGTCAGCCGACCCTGCTGCGCTGACGAGACCTGGTGGCGGCAGGCCTGGAACGAGGGCCGCGGCTCAACCCACGTGGGCAAGCTGCAGTACTCGGGCGGCAGCCACCAGATCATCGTCGCCGTCCCGGTGCTCGACAGCACTCGCACCCGGGCGCTGGGCGTGGTCCGGGTCCGGGCCGACGTGTCCGAGCTTGTCGCCCAGGTCGAAGACATCGAAGTCGGCGCGACCGGGTTCGCCACCTTGCTGTCCGCTTTCGGCGACGTGCTGGTGAGCCCGCTACCGCGGGTCGAACTGTCCGGGGTTCTCACCAGCGAACGAAGACAGCGATTGGGTACCGGTTACCCCGGCTGGTTCGAGGATCGCGGCCTGCTGCCGCGCTCGACTGTCGTCGCGGCGCTCGCCCCGGTTCCCGCGACCCACGGCCGGAGCCGGGCAAACCCGGGCAGCCCGGGCTGGACGGTGTCGGTCGAGCAGGACCGCGCCGAAATCCTGGCCTCGACGCACCGTTTTGGCCGGACCGCCGTCTATGTCCTGCTCTTTACGGCGGCAATGGTGATGATCACCGGGTTGCTGCTGTCCGACCGCATCCTCAGGCCCCTGCGCGAGCTGCGCGACGGGGCGCGCGACCTCGGTTCGGGCAGGCTCGACCGCCGAATTGAAGCCCGGACCGGTGACGAGATCGCCGAGCTCGCGGCCGAGTTCAACGCGATGGCCGCCCGCCTCAAGCGCTCCCACGAAGACCTCGAAGAACGGGTCCGGTCTGCAACCGCCGAACTGGCCCGCGAGAAGAACTCGCTCGAGGCAATCCTCGCCGCGCTCGGTGAGGGCCTGATGGTGCTCGACCGCGACCACCGCATCGTGCTGTGGAACCGGGCCGCGGAGCGGATGACCGGGCTGGCGGCCGAGCAGGTCATCGGCCGGAGCTGTCGTTCGGTGATCGACATCCGCTCCGAGCGGCATCCCGACCTCTGCACGGTCATCTGCCCCGCCCGCATCGGGATGGCCGAGCGCCGAACCACCAGCCACAACGACATGGCCACCCGAATCACGACGCGGGACGGCCGCCTGGTCTGGGTTGCACTGACCGCCTCTCCCCTGCTCGAAGACTCCGGGGAACCGACAGGATGCGTCGTTGTCCTGATGGACGTCACCCGCGAGCGCGAGATCGACCGGCTCAAGTCAACGGTCATCTCGACCGTGTCGCACGAACTGCGCGGCCCGCTCACGCCGCTCATCGGATTCGCCGAGTTGCTGGCCGAGGAGGAACTGCCCGACGCAAAACGGCGCCAGTACGCCCGGCTGATTGCCGTCGAAGGCCGGCGGCTGGAACGGATGGTCAACGACTTCCTGACCCTTTCCCGGATCGAAGCCGGCCGGTTCGAGCTGCGACTCGGCAAGGTCGACGTCCGCCGGCTGGTCGACGAGATCATCGCCGTCGAGCAGGGCCAGCACCCGGACCACCGGCTCGAAAACCTGCTCCCGGCCGACTTCCCGGCGGTGACCGCCGACCCGGACCAGCTCAAGCGGGCTCTCTACAACCTGGTCAGCAACGCCATCAAGTACTCGCCCGCGGGCGGACCCGTCCGCGTCTCCGGCCGGGTCGCCGATGGCCGCGCCGCAATCTCGGTTACCGACGAGGGCACGGGCATCAGGCCCGAGGACCTCGACCGGCTCTTCCATCGGTTCGGCCGGCTCGATGAACACCGGGGCATCTCCGGTACCGGCCTGGGCCTGAGCATCACCGCGGCGATCGTCCGTGAGCACGGAGGTGAAGTCACGGTGCAATCCGAACACGGCCGCGGCAGCACCTTCACGATATCGATCCCGGTCGCCGGGCCGGCCCCGAAACCAACGGCCGCCTGACGCCCCTCCTCCGCCTTGACTCGGCCCGCCAGCCGTGTATTGTCGCACCACTGAACCACGACATGCTCACGCCGAGCAGCGACTGCGGAACCATCGGTGTCGCCGCCTCGTGGCCCGTCAACTACACAACTTCCCAAGGAGGAAACCGATGATCAGGTTCAAACAAGGGAACCTCCGCGTTCCCAGGTTCCAGCGGCCGGTCTACATGGTCGCGGCTGGAACGACCGACTACCGGAAGAAGTACCCGGAGTACAAGCTCGAAGAGCTGGTGATGATGGGCTTCAAGATGATGCTCGAGGAGAATGACCTCAAGATGTCGCCCGCTGACGTCAAGGGTCTCATCAACATGGCCTGCTATGGCGAGTTCGCCGACCATTTCCAGGACCAGCTCCTCTGCGAAGCCAAGATCCACGACTACCTCGGTCTCGACCCGCTGCCCAACGTCGGCATCAAGACCGGCGGCGCCACCGGCGGCTACGCGGTGCTGATGGGCGCCAACACGGTGGCCTCGGGCTATTCCAACTGCACCCTGGTCACCGGCTGGGAACGGATGGACGAGGTCGACACCCGCACCGGCAACTTCTACATCTCGACCGCGGCCTGCAAGGACTTCGAGACCCGGCTCGCCCGGATGTACGCGGCGTACTACGCGCCGATGGCCCGGCGCTTCGCCGACGTCTACAAGGTCAGCGAGGAAATCCGGGCGAAGATCGCGGTCAAGAACCGCGGCTACGCCTGCTCGTCGCCCTTCGCCCAGAACCCGGGCAAGCACACCATCGAGGAAGTGCTGGGCGGCCGCATCGCGTGCGACCCGCTGCGGATGCTCGAGTGCTGCGTGATGAGCGTCGGATCGGCATCGGTGCTGCTCTGCGACGAGGAGACCGCCTACAAGCTCACCGACCACCCGATGCGTCTCCACATCGCCGGCGGCACCCACACCTTGCGGGTGGCCGACCGCCGCGACATGGAAGTCCCGCTGCTGCCCAACGAGAAAGAGGGCCAGTACGACTTCATGAAGGAAATGAACGAGCCATTCCCCGGCTTCCAGAGCTTCCTCGCGTCGCGGTTCGCCGCCTACATGGCCTACCGGATGGCGGGTGTGACCGGCGACCCCTGCGACGAGCTCGACCTCGTCGAACTCCACGACGCCTTCACCATCTCCGACCTGCAGACCTACGGCGACATCGGCCTGCGGCCGTACGGCAAGGAAGAGGAATACATCACCTCGGGCGACGCCTACTACGAGGGCCGCTGCCCGTCGAACCTGTCCGGCGGCCTGCTCGGCACGATGCACGCGGTCGGCGCGACCGGCATCTTCCAGGGCGCCGAGTGCTTCTGGCAGCTCCAGAACAAGTACGACAAGTTCCACGGCGAGCCGAAAATGTGGGAGCGGTTCGGCAAGAAAAAGCCGGCCGACTGGAAGTCGCTCCAAATCCGCAAGCGCCGCCGGGCTCTCTGGATTTCGCACGCCGGCGTCGGTTCCCACGTTACCTGCGGCATCCTCGAGAATCCCGAAGAAGTGAAGAAGTAGGAGAGCACCATGGAAGTCAAGAAGATCGAAGGACACGAAGTCCACTTCACCGGCGAGCCGGCCGAGGTCTACCACGAGAAGCCGACGGCCTTCAAGTGGCCGCGCACGCTGATGCACTGGCACACCTACGGCCTGCTCTCGCCCTTCTTCGAGGGTCTCAAGCAAGGGATCCTGCGGGCAACCCGCTGCCCGACCAGGGGCTGCGAGCCGGGCCTCTGGCTGCCGCCTCGCGCCGACTGCCCGGACTGCCTCGCGCGGATGGAGTGGGTCGACCTCAAGAACCCGGTCATCGGCGAGGTCTTCACCTTTACCCGCGTCGAGTACCCGGGCCACGGCATCGAACTCACCTATCCGTACTACCAGATCGACGTCAAGATCCCCGGTTGCTGCACGGTAATGAAGGGCTACCTCGTACGCGGCGAGGCGAAGATCGGGATGAAGGTCAAGGCCGGGTTCCGAACCGAGGAACCGACCAACACCATCTTCGATCTCTACTGGGAACCGGCCGAGTAGCGCCGGTTGCGGCTTGCGAGGGGCGGCAGCAATGCCGCCCCTCGGCTTGCGTCCCCGCGCCACATCGGTATTATGCCCGCTGTGAGAACACCATCGGCCGGTGCCATCGCGGCCACCTGGTTCGCCCGTCCGGGACGGCACAACACCGCCCGGACCTGCCGGCTGGCGGCCGCCCGGGCCGAACAACTGGGCATCACCCGGTTCGTGGTTGCCTCCTGCACCGGCGCGACCGCGCTCAAGTTGCTCGGGGAACTCCCGGCAGGCGCCGTGGTCGCCTGCGTCACGCACCACGTCGGCTTCCGTGAACCGGGCGAGAGCGAACTGACGCAGGTCGCCCGGCGAAGGCTCGACCGGGCGGGCATCAGGATACTAACCACCACCCACCTGCTCGCCGGGGTCGAACGCGCCGCGCGGCTGAAGTTCGGCGGCCTCGGCCCGGCCGAAACCGTCGCCTGCGCGCTGCGCTGCTTCGGCGAGGGCACCAAGGTTGCGATCGAGGTGGCGGTGATGGCGCTCGACGCCGGGCTG
>JAFGQF010000137.1 GCA_016935775.1 Caldifarciminota bacterium | reverse complement strand
CACCGGCAGATGTTCGACGGCGCGCGGCTCCGGTTCTCGGGCCGGGTGGACGAAAACAGCTTCCCGGGCCTCGCGGGCTTCGTCGAGCGCGAAAGCCGCCTGACCAAGCTCTACCGCTACTATCGCCGCGACGAAATGAATGACATCACCCTGAGCCGGGCGCCCGACGACCAGGACTTCCGTGACGTCGAGTTCTACGGCGCGACCGGCGGCCCGGTCCCGCTCTTCGGCCTGCTCGCCGCGGTCCTCGTCCTGCGCCGTCGCCGGCGCCGCTGACACCGGCGGGGGTCAGCCGGCTCGGTGCCGGGCAAGTGTCTGGCGATTCGGGACTTGAGACCCTCCGGCAGAGTTGACACACTTCCGCAGGGGCCTGCCCGGGGCTAGCCCCCTGGCGGTCTCCGGCACAGTCCCTGTCCTCGTGCCGGGCAGCGGTTCTGCTCCTGCTCCGGTCGTGTTCGCAGGAACCGGACGGCCGGTCCCGAGCCAGATGTTGCGCTAGACCCGCGCCCTCTTGAGTCGCAGGGAGTTGGTGACGACGTTGATGGAACTCATCGCCATCGCCGCCTCGGCGATGAGGGGGTGCAGCAGGCCGAGCATCGCCAGCGGCACCGCAAGCAGGTTGTAGAAGAAGGCCCAGAACAGGTTCTGCCTGATCTTCCGAAAGCTGGCCCGGGACAGCCGGACCGCCGAAACCACGCCCGCCAGGCTACCGCGCACCAGCGTCACGTCACTCGCCTCGATTGCCACGTCGGTCCCGGTGCCGATGGCGATGCCGACGTTGGCCGCCTTGAGCGCCGGCGCGTCGTTGATCCCGTCCCCGACCATCGCCACCAGCCCGTAGCGCTCCTGCAACTCCCGCACCTTGTCCTGTTTCTGCGCGGGCAGGACCTCGGCCACGACATTCTCGATTCCGACCTCGCTGCCGACCGCCTGGGCGGTCTCGCGGTTGTCGCCGGTCAGCATCACCGGCACGATGCCCAGTTCTCTCAACCCGGCGATTGCCGTGGCCGAGTCATCCTTGACCCGGTCCGCAACACCGAGCACGCCGGCCACACGGCCGTCGACCGCCACGTACAGGATGGTCCGCGCCCGCCGCTTGAGCTCCTCCGCGCGTTCCTGCAGGGCCACTGCGTCGACGTCCCGGTCCTGCATCAGGCCGAGCTGACCGACCAGCACCGCCCTGCCCCCGACCTCGCCGCTCACGCCCTTGCCCGGAATCGCCTCGAAGTCGCGGGGCTGTTCCAGCTTCAAGCCCTCGGCCCGGGACGACTCGACCACTGCCGAGGCCAGCGGGTGCTCCGAGCCCTGCTCGAGCGCGGCCGCAGACGCCAGCAGATCGCCCGGGTCGATGCCCTCGGCCGGGATGATATCGGTCACCTCGGGCCGGCCGCGGGTGATGGTCCCGGTCTTGTCGAACACCACCGCCCTCACGTCCTTGAGCGTCTGGATGGCCTCGCCCGAGCGGAACAGGATGCCGCGCTCCGCGCCCATCCCGGACCCGACCATCAGCGCGGTCGGCGTGGCCAGGCCGAGCGCGCACGGGCAGGCGATGACCAGCACCGCGATGCCGGCGAAGAACGCCAGCGACAGCGCCGACAGGTCCGGGTTCACCCAGGGCAGGAAAGTCCGCGCCCACGCCAGCAACGGCCGGAGCGCGTCCGCGAACACGAGCCACCCGAGGAACGTCAGTACCGCCACGGCCAGCACCACCGGCACGAACCGCGCCGTGACCCGGTCGGCGAACGCCTGGATGGGTATCTTCGTGCCCTGGGCCTGCTCCACCAGCCGGATGACCTGGCTCAGGAAGGTGTCCGTGCCCACCTTCGTCGCCTCGACGCGGATGAGCCCGACCTGGTTCACGGTCGCGCCGATGACCTCGTCCCCGGCGCGCCGCTTGACCGGCAGGCTCTCGCCCGTGGCCATCGACTCGTCGACCGTGGTCGAGCCCTCGACGACGCGGCCGTCGGTGGGAATCTTCTCGCCCGGCCGGATGACCATCACATCGCCCGGCCGGAGCTGCCCGGCCGGGACCTCGACTTCCGCCCCGTCGCGCACGACCCGCGCGGTCTTCACCCCGAGCGCGACCAGCCGCCTGATTGCCTGGGAAGCCCGCCCCTTGGCCCGGGCCTCGATGTACCGGCCGGTCAGGTGGAAGGCGACTATCATCCCGGCGATGCCGGCGAAACTCATCATCGGCGCGCCGGCCAGTGCCGCCGTGCCCGACGCGAGCGCGGCCAGCGAGCCGAGCGCAATCAGCACGTCCATCGAGGCCGCGCCGGCCCGCACCGAACCAAACGCCTGCCTGAGCGTGTGCCGGCCCGGCCCGAACACCGCCGCGCCGCCCAGCAGCACCTCGAACCACTCGAACCCGGGCACGTGGACGCCGGCCATGTGCAGCGCCATCAGCGCCATCGCCGGCCCGACCAACGCCCAGACCAGGATGAGCCGGTTCCGCGCTGTCCGCGCTTCCCGGTCCAGTTCCTGCTCCTCGACAGCCTCGTGCCGGACGTCGTACCCGGCATCGTGCACCGCCTTCTCCAGGTCGGCACGGGGCGACACCTTGCCCGAATACTCGACGATCGCCTTCTCGGCCGCGAAATTGACGGTCGCCGTCTTCACGCCCGGCAGCCGCATCAGCGCCTTCTCGATGCTCAGGGCGCAGCTCGCGCACGACATCCCGCCGATGCTCAAGGACGCGGTCTCGGTCGCGGCCAGTTCGGCCTT
>JAFGQF010000136.1 GCA_016935775.1 Caldifarciminota bacterium | reverse complement strand
CGCTCGAGCAGGGTGACGAGCGGGCCGGAGCAGTCCACCCCGCGCAGGGTCTCGATTTCGGGCTTGGTGACCGGCTGTTTGTAGGCGATGGTGGCGAGGACTTCGAGCGATGGGCCGGTGAGGCGCTGGACCCCGGCGCGGCGGTAGAGCGCGCGGACCCAGCCGGAGTACTCGGGCAGGGTGTAGAGCTGGAAGCCCTGGGCGACGCGGTGGACGCGGAAGGTGCGGCCTGACTCTTCGTAGCCGCGATTGAGCTCGGCGACCGCGGGCGCGACCGCTTCGACCGCGGTGCCGGCGGCCTCGGCGATGCGGGTCGCGGGGAGCGGCGCCTCGGCCGCGAAGAGCAGGGCCTCGACCACCTTGACCAGTTCGGGGTTGAGCGGCTGGTCGCCGAGCGGCAGTGCCGGTCCTTCGGCGGGCGGAGACTCGCTCATCGCTTGAGCCGGAACCGGGCGAGCAGGGCGGCGGCCGCCGCGTGCAGGCTCTTGCGGTCGAGGAAGCAGGTGATGCGGGTTTCGGCGGTGGTGAAGGCGTTGAGGTGGACGCCGATGGCGTGCAGGGCCTCGAGGGTGGCGCCGAGGATTTCCGAGTCCGAGCCGACGCCCGGGCCGACGACCGATACCGAGCAGAAGTCGTCGTTGACGTCAACCTCGCGCGCCTTGACGAGCCCGGCAACCTTGCCGAGCAGTTCCACGGCCGCGGCGCGGTGCTCCTCGGCGACGATGAACGACAGGTCGAAGCGGCCCTGGCGCACGACGCCGTGGTTGAAGAGCTTGAGCGGGATGCGCGCCTCGGCGAGCCGGGTGACCACCTGGTGCAGGCATCTTCCCTTGCGCGGCACGCCCAGCAGGCTGATGCGCGCCAGCCGGTGGTCGTGGGTGACCGCGCGGACAAAGGCTTTCTCGACCTTCTCGGCTTTCTTCACGGCGGTGCCTCGCTTTCGGTTGAAGGACGAGCTGATGACCAGCGGCACGCGGTACTTGTCGGCCAGGGCGCAGGCACGCGGGTGGATGAGCTCGGAGCCGGAGCCGGCGAGCTCGGCCAGCTCGGGGTAGCTGATTTCCCGGACCGGCCGCGCGCCCGGGAACTCGCGCGGGTTTTCGGCGAACAGGCCGTCGACGTCCTTGTAGAGCTCGCAGCGGGCCGCGCCGAGCGCGGCGGCGAGCGCGACCGCGGTGACGTCCGAGCCGCCGCGTCCGAGGGTGGTGATTTCGCGGTCGAGGCTGACACCCTGGAAACCGGCGACGATGGGCACGAGGCCGCGGCGCAGGGCCTGGCGCAGCCGGTCGCCGCGGATTTCCTCGATGCGGGCGTCGGCGTGGAAGCGGTCGGTGATGATGCCGACCTGGGAGCCGGTGAATGACACCGCCTCGCAGCCGAGTTCCATTATCGCCAGCGACAGGAGCGCCATCGTCTGGCGCTCGCCGGCGGTGAGGAGCATGTCGAGCTCGCGGCGCTGGGGGCTGGGGGTGATGAGCCGGGCGAGCCGGGTGAGCTCGTCGGTGGTCGAGCCCATCGCCGACACGACGGCGACGACCCGGTCGCCCCGCCGGCGCGCGGCGACGATGCGGCGCGCGACCCGGCGGATGCAGTCGATGTCGGCCACCGATGTGCCGCCGTATTTCTGGACGAGAAGGGCCATCAGGAGGGATTAACCACTAAGACACCAAGAAGACGAAGGTTTGAGGAATGAGGAGCGAGGAAAGAGGATGGAGGAAGAACACCAAGACACAAAGAGCACAAAGAGAACCAAAGGAAGACGAGAGAATGTTGACGTCAGTCATCCCGTGACCTTCGTGTCTTTGTGGTTGGGGTCCGGTTCAGCCAGGTCCCGATGCGGGCGGCGGCCTCGCGCAGGCGCGGTTCGGGTTGAACCAGGGCGAAGCGGACAAAGCCGCGGCCGAAGCGGCCGAAGCCGACCCCGGGCGCGCAGACCACCCGGCACTCTCGCAGCAGTTCGAGCGCGAAGGCGTAGTCGTCACGGCGTTTCCCCGGCGGGCGGGTCCAGACGTAGAAGGTCGCTTCCGGTACCGGTACCTGCCAGCCGGCCCGGCGCAGGGCGCGGCAGAAAACGTCGCGGCGGCGGCGGTAGACTTCGCGGTGGCGCGCGGCGAACCGCTCGCCGTGCTCGAGCGCCCAGGCGGCCGCGTCCTGGATGGCGCCGAACGGGCCGGAGTCGGTGTTCTGCTTGATGCGCAGGAGCGAGCGGACCAGCTCGCGGTTGCCGACCGCCATCCCGATGCGCCAGCCGGCCATGCTCCAGGTCTTGGAGAGCGAGTGGAACTCGATGCAGCAGTCCTTCGCGCCCGGGATTTGGAGGATGCTGGGCGGCGGTTTGGAACCGAACGACAGCTCGGAGTAGACGCAGTCGTTCACCACCCCGAAGCCGTGCTTGCGGGCGAGCGCAACCACCTCGCGGAAGAAGGAGAGCGGCGCGACCGCCGCGGTCGGGTTCGACGGGTAGTTCAGGCAGAGGAGCTTGAGCCGGGGCCCGAGGTCGTCCACCACGTCGAGGTCGGGCAGGAAGCCGTTTCCCTCCCGCAGCGGGATGGCGATTGGCCGGGCGCCGGAGAGCCGGGCCTGGTTCGGGTAGATGGGGTAGGCCGGGTCGGTGTAGCCGAGCGTGTCGCCCGGGCCGCAGGTGCCCCAGATGAGGTGGCCGACGCCTTCCTTGGAACCGATGAGCATAGTCACCTCGGAACCGGGGTCGAGTTTGACCCGGAACCGGCGCGCGTACCAGCCGGCGACCGCCTCGCGGCAGGAGAGCTTGCCCGCATACGTCGGGTAGCCGTGGTTTTCGGACCGCGCCGCCGCCCGTACCAGGGCGTTGATTATCGGCTTCGGGGTCGGCAGGTCCGGGCTGCCCTCACCGAGGTCGATGACGTCGCCTCCGGTTTCGGCCTTGAGCCGGTCGAGCTCGGCAAAAAGGTAGGGCGGAATCCGGCCCAGGCGGCGGGCGGCAAAGCGCTCCATCGCATAAGAGATACCCCGAAAGACGAGAATGTCAAGACTGGTGATTTCGGGGATATGAATCCGGATTTGATTGACAGGGAAAGACTTAAGGGAGGGGGACAGGAATGGCAGGGAAGGGGGGTAGGGGAAGGACGAGGAAGGGGGCAGGGCGCGGGCTGGTTGACAGGGGCCGGGCGGTGATGAGAATCTGCCGGTGAGCGCAACCCGCGTCCTCGCATTCAACAGTTCGCCCCACGCGCCCGCGGGCGCGACCGCGACCATTCTCGACCCGTTCCTGGACGGAATGCGCGCCGCCGATGCCGAGGTGGAACTGCTCTTCCCGCACAAGCTGGACATCAAGCCCTGCCTCGGTTGCCTGGCCTGTTGGACCCGGACCCCGGGCCGGTGCGTACAGGATGATGCGATGCGCGGCGTGCTGGCCGCGCTGGCCCGGGCCGACATCGTGGTCTACGGAACGCCGCTGTGCGTGGACGGGATGAACGCTCAGATGAAGGTCGTGCTGGACCGGTCGATACCGCTGCTGCGGCCGTTCTTCGTGGAGCGCGAAGGCCATTGCCGGCACGACCGGCGCGAGGGCTGCTCGGGCGGCAGGGTCGCGCTGGTGTCGATGTCGGGGTTCACCGAGCTCGACAACTTCGACCCGCTGGTCGCGCACCTGCGAGCGGCGAGCGCCAATATGGGGCGCGAGTTCGCCGGCGCGCTGCTTCGGCCCTATGCCAACTCGCTCGACGAACTGGCTCGGGCCGGCGTCCCGGTCGCGGACGTCTACAACGCCTGCCGCGAGGCGGGCGGGCAACTGGTCCGCGACGGCAGCATGAGCCCCGAAACCCTCGGCCGCGTGAGCCGCGAGCTGGTGCCGCGCGACCAGTACATCAGGGCGGTGAACGTCCACTTCCGGCAGGCGCTCGAGCGGCGCGGCGTCAGTCCCGAAATCTGGGACCGATTCCCGGGACACTGACCGCCAAGCCGCCAGGCGGAAATGGATGACTACCTCGAAGACACCAAGAGCACCAAGGGCGATTCGAGATTCCGGACTGCCGGTGGACGATTGTAGAGCGCGAAGCAGGGCGGCGCTGATGTCCTTCACTTCGTGGTCTTGGTGTCTTTGTGTTTCAATCCTCCTCCTCGGTGGTTCGGCGCGGGGCGGGTGGTTTGCCGAGCTGGGACTGGGGACCGCGTTCAGCCTGCCGTCGAACCTTGTCATCCGGCAGGACGGCGAAGAGGACATCGAGCTGGTCGCGCGCTACGATACCAGGCCGCTCCACGAGGTGCCTTACTATGACCTGCGCGTCGGGAAAGCCGACCGGCGCGGGGCGTGGGAGCTGGAACTGGTCCACCACAAGCTCTACCTGGCGAACCGGCCCGGGGAGGTCGAGCTGTTCGAGATCACGCACGGCTACAACCTGATGACCGCCAACCGCGCGCTGGCGCTGGGCGACGTCGTGCTCAGGCTGGGCGCGGGCACGGTGATGACGCACCCGGAGTCAACCATCCGCGGCCGGGTCTTCGACGAGCGGCAGGGCATCCTCACCACGGGCTGGTATTTCTCCGGCCCGTGCGCGCAGGTCGGTGCCGGTTGGCAGCGGCCCCTGTCCGACCGGTGGCGGCTGAACGCCGAACTGAAGTTGACCGGGGCCTGGGCTCGCGTGCCGGTGGCCGGCGGCACGGCCGACGTGCCCAACCTCGCGCTGCACCTGGTGGCCGGCGCGGGGTATTCTTTCTAGCTCGAGCCGCGCCTAGCGGCTGACTGTCACCTTGACCCCGTCGCGGAACCCGGGCGTGACCATCCGCAGGAAGTAGATTCCCCGCGCCAGCTCCCGGCCCGCGTCGTCGCGGCCGTTCCACGTCGTCGAGTGGGACCCGGCCGCCGACCGGCCCCGGACCAGCTTCCGCACCTCGCGGCCGGCCGCGTCGAACACCCGCAGGTCCACGTCCGCCTCCTGTTCGAGGTTCCAATGGACGGTTGTCGCCCGGCTGAACGGGTTGGGCGCGACGACCAGCCGGCGCCGGCCGTCCGGGGCCGGGGTACCGGCCGTTTCGCCGACGCCGGTCAGTTCGGGCGGGTTGGTGGTGAACTTGATTGCCCGGCCCGGCTCGAGCGGCAGGCTGCCTGGGTGGTAGGACTGGTTGTAGAGCAGGCCGATGCCGGTCGCGGTGTCGGCCCCGTCCTGGCAGCCGACGGTGTTCGACACGCAGTTGTTCGCGGTCTGGTACTGGAACAGGAAGACGCTGTTGCCGTCTTCGGCGGCCTGGCTCGTGTCCAGTATTACGACCTGGAACTTGTCCCACTCGCCGCGGGCCCAGGAGTAGTGCACCGAGTCCCACTCGACCACGAAGCGGCCTTCGTCCTCGAAATGGTGGCACCAGACGCCGCCGCCGTATTCCGGGTAGAGGTCGTCCCAGAGCGGCGCGAGCAGGGCGCGGTTCTGGTTGGTCGGCAGGGCGCGGTTCTGCCACGAGCGATCGGTGGTGACGCCCGGCGCCAGCCAGCCGTTCGAGCAGATGCTCAGGCTGTCGAAGCGTCCGCCGTAGAAGATGAACGGGCCGAAACCGTCCGGCAGGGCGATGGCGACGGTCTGTTGGTCTTCGAGTTCGACAGGCGTGCCGCACTCGTTGATTTCCAGCCAGTTGTAGGTCGGGGCTTCGGTGTAGAAGGCGTCGCCATCGTCGTAGGCATAGTAGCGAATCGCGACCGGTCCCGAATCCGGCACCGGGTCGGAGGGGACGATTCCGCCCGAGCTGAAGTTGAAGGTAACCGTGGTGTCGTTGCCATGGTCCCAGGCGATGACGAGCTCGCAGTGCAGCCGGGAGCCGGGCGGCAGGTGCGGGTGGGCCAGGATTACGAAGCGGTCGGTACAGGTGCGGGTGCTGCCCGACGGCACGGCGCCGAAGAAGGCGTGGGTGTCGGTGACCGAGAACATCGTGTCGGTCGCGCGGAGCACGCCCCGGACCTCGAAGGCGTTGCCCAGACCCGAGTTGCCGATGGTGATTTCGAGTTCGGCCTCCTCGCCCGGGTCGAGCCGCCCGTTGGGCCAGAGCCCCGTCGAGTCCCTGATTCCGACGCTGACGAAGTACGGTAGCGCCGCGCAGGAATGCAAGGTGAGACGAGAAACCCAGGTCGAGTCGAGGTTATCACGGCAGATGAGTGAGCAATTGACCGAGAATTCGTCGGGCAGGCCGGGGTCGAACCGAACGCCGAACCCGGTTTGGCTCAGCGCGCTGTCCTCGCCAGGGATGTTGCCGAAGCTGACGGTCGGCCGGGTGACGGTGACGCCAGCCTCGTGGATGACAAGCCTGCCGGTGACGTTCTCGGCGGCCTGGTTGCCGCAGTTCCTGACCCAGGTCCAGACGTCGACCTCCTCGCCCGGGTTGATGACCCCGTCGCCGTTGCCGCCGGGCGCGCTGTCGGTCGCATAGTGGCTCGCGTAGACAACGTAGCGGCCCGATGACATCACCGGTATCGAATCGAGGTAGGGCAGGTTGTTGGCGCAGGTCACGGTGAGCTGCAGGTGGCCCGGTGTCAGGCAGTCCGAGGTCAGG
>JAFGQF010000022.1 GCA_016935775.1 Caldifarciminota bacterium | reverse complement strand
GCCGCGGACCCGTACGGTCAACCACCGGAAAACCGGGACGCTTCCCCATTTCGGTCCTCCGCAAATGGGGAGGTGTCCCAGCGTTTTCCGCACTGTCTCAGCCGCCAAGGACACGAAGAGGAGAACCACGGAGACCAGGATTCAAACCCCAAGGCACCAAGAGCACGAAGGGCGAGGACGAGGTCAAAAGGCAGAAGGCAGAACAGTGAGGTCAGAACCGCGGACCCGTACGGT
Organism: Caldifarciminota bacterium; assembly: GCA_016935775.1. Classification (GTDB taxonomy): domain Bacteria; phylum Hydrothermota; class Tepidihabitantia; order Tepidihabitantales; family Tepidihabitantaceae; genus DSBX01. Next base: position 5,715 of record JAFGQF010000022.1, on the reverse strand, counting down.
CAACCACCGAGACACAGAGAGGGCAAGAGTGAGAACCGAGGAATGAGGATTGAAACACCAAGGCACCAAGAGCACGAAGACCGAGGACGAGGTCAGAAGGCAGAAGTCAGGACGCTGAAGTGCAAGGCAGCAGCATGAGCCTGACTGCTGAATGCTGTCTACTGAATGCTGACTACTGAATGCTGACTACTGCCTGCTCGATGCTGTGCCGTCGCTTTGACATCCGTCCTGAGCGCGGCATCATTGCTGTCCGAGAAAGGAGTCCCTGCGATGAAAGACGCCAAGCTCGCCCTCGAATCGCTCTGCGTTCACGCCGGCCAGCCCGAGGAAGCGGCCGGCCCGGTGGTCGTGCCGATCTATGCAAGCTCGACCTTCAAGTTCCGCGACGCCGACCACGGCGCCGCCCTGTTCAAGGGCGAGGAAAAGGGCTACATCTACACGCGGATGCTGAACCCGACCGTCCAGGCGCTCGAGGACTGCATCGCCCGGCTCGAGGGCGGCGCGTTCGGCCTGGCCTGCGGCTCGGGGATGGCCGCCACCCATACCGCCATCGCGGCCCACGTTTCGACCGGCGACCACGTCATCTGCTCGGAGTCGGTCTACGGCCCGACCTCGACCCTGCTCACCACCGTGCTCTCCCGGTTCGGAATCGAGTACTCGCTGGTGGACACCTCGTCGCTCGACGCCGTCAAGGCCGCGTTCCGGCCCGGCACGAAGCTGGTATTCGTCGAGTCGCCCGGCAACCCGACGCTGGTCATCTCCGACATCGCGGCAATCGCAAGCCTGGCCCACGAGCGCGGCGCGCTGCTGGTGGTGGACAACACCTTCATGAGCCCGGTGCTGCAGCGGCCGCTCGAGCTCGGCGCCGACATCGTGGTCCACTCGCTGACCAAGTTCCTGAACGGCCACGCCGACGTGGTCGGCGGGGTGATCGTGGTGAAGGACGAGGAGCGCTACGCGCTGGTCCGCAAGACGCTCAACCACCTCGGCGGCGTGCTGCCGCCGCTCGAGGCGTTCCTGGTCCACCGCGGCATCAAGACCCTGCACCTGCGCGTCGAGCGCCAGTGCGACAACGCCCAACGCGTCGCCGGGTTCCTCGAACCCCACCCGAAGGTGGCCTGGGTCCGCTACCCGGGGCTTGAGTCCCACCCGCAGCACGAGCTGGGCAAGCGCCAGATGAAAGGACCGGGCGCGATGATCAGCTTCGAACTCAAGGGCGGCATCGAGGCGGGCCGGACGATGATGAACTCCACCCGGCTCTGCCAGCTCGCGGTCAGCCTCGGCGGGGTCGAGTCGCTCATCCAGCACCCGGCCTCGATGACCCACGCCGGGATGAGCGCCGAGAACCGCCTCAAGGCCGGCATCACCGACGGCCTGGTCCGGCTGTCGATCGGCATCGAGGCGGCCGCCGACATCATCGCCGACCTCGACCGCGCGCTCGAATCCATCGCCGGCTGAGCCGCGTTCGGCCCGATTGACACCCCGGGCGCGGCCGGTAGAATCGCACCATGCCGTTGACACCGCTCGACATCCGGCAGAAGACCTTTGCCGGCCAGCTTCGCGGCGTGAACGCCCGCGAAGTGACCGCGTTCCTCGAACTGGTCGCCAAGGAGATGGAACAGCTTCGCAAGGAGCGCGGCCTGCTGGCCGAGAAGGTGGACGAGATCCAGGCCCGGGTTGAACAGTACCAGCGCACCGAGGACCTGCTGCGCGACACGATGCTCACCGCCCAGCGCACCGCCGACGAGTGCCGCGCCAACGCCGAGCAGGAAGCGGCCGTCATCCGGCGCCAGGCCGAGCAGGACGCCGAGGAAATCCGCCGCCGGGCCGGCGCCGACGCCGAAGCGCTGCGGCGCGAGCTGGACCGGCTCGAATCCGAGCGCCAGTCCCTGCTCCAGCAGGTCCGCGCCATCGCGCTCTCCTTCACGGCGATGGCCGACCGGTGGCAGTCCGGCGCGGGCCAAACCGAGGATGAACCGGCGCGCGAAGATTGACGAATCGGCCCGCGCCATCACCGCGCGGACCGGGCTCGAGCCGGAGCTGGGCATCATCCTCGGCACCGGCCTGACCGAGCTCGGCTCGAAGGTCGAAGCCGAGGCGGTCATCCCCTACGAGGACATCCCCCACTTCCCGGTGCCGACCGTCGAGAGCCATCGCGGCCGGCTGCTGGTCGGCCGGCTGTCCGGACGGCCGGTGGTGATGATGGAGGGACGGTTCCACTGGTACGAGGGCTACGACGCCGAACAGCTGACCCACCCGGTGCGGGTGATGAAGCAGCTCGGCATCCGCACCCTGCTCCTGTCGAACGCCGCCGGCGGAGTCAACCCCCAGTTCCGGGCCGGCGACATCTGCGTCATCACCGACCACATCAACCTCACCGGCCACAACCCGCTGCGCGGGCCCAACGACGACTCGCTCGGGCCCCGCTTCCCGGACATGTGCCACGCCTACGACCCGGCGCTGGTCGAACTCGCCGCGGCGACCGCGCTCGAACTCGGCATCCCGCTGCAGCGCGGGGTCTACGCCTGGGTCACCGGCCCGAACCTCGAGACCGCGGCCGAGTACCGCTACATCCGCATCATCGGCGCCGACCTCGTCGGGATGTCCACCGTGCCCGAGGTCATCGTCGCCCGCCACGCCGGGCTCCGGGCGCTGGGCTTCTCGGTGGTCACCGACATGGGCCTGCCCGACGCCCTGCGGCCGGTGGACTTCCCCGAGGTCCTGCGCGTGGCCGGCGAGGCCGAACCGAAACTCACCCGGCTGGTGCTGGAACTGGTCAGGCGGATTTGAACACCGCCGTCGCCCGCGCCGGCCTGCTGCTCGCGGTCCTGCTTGTCGCGGCCGGTTGCCCGAACCGGGTGACGCTCGAGCGCAAGGACAACGCCGCCGACGCGCTCGGCTACGCCCTCGGCCTCCTCGAGCAGGAGCAGTACCAGCCCGCCGAGGAAGCGCTGACCTACGTGATATTCAACTTCCCGGGCAGTCGCCAGGCGTCCGATGCCCAGTACCACCTGGCCGAAAGCCACTACCGGCGCCGGGACTACGAGCAGGCCCGGACCGAGTACGAGTTCTACCTCAAGAGCTTCCCCAACGGCCGCTACCAGGAAGAGGCCACCTTCCGACTCGGCCTGTCCTGGCTGAACTCGGCGCCCGCGGGCCCGCGCGACAAGAGCGGCCTGAAGACCGCCCGCGAGACGCTGCGCGACTTCCTGGCCCTCTACCCGGACTCCGAGCTGGTGCCCGAAGTCAACGCGGCGCTCGACCGGATCGAGCGCCGGTTCACCGACGAGGAGTTCGCCGTCGCCCGGCTCTACTACAAGGCCGGGGAATACCGGGCCGCACTGGTCTATTACGAGTATGTCGCCGCCCGGTTCGAGCCCGACCGCTGGGAACCGGCCGACCGGCTCGCCCACGCGGTCTGCCTCTACGAGAGCGACCGGGTCGACGATGCGCGCGAGCGGTTCCGCTCCCTGGTCGAGAGCGATTGCCCCGAACCGGTCCGCGCCGGCGCGCGCGAGTACCTCGGCCGCATCGCCGGTCCCTGATGCGCCTCGGCGTCCTGGGCGGGACCTTCAACCCGGTACACCTCGGTCACCTGCTGGTTGCCGACGATGCGCGGCGCGCGCTCGGGCTGGACCGGGTCGGGCTCATCCCGGCCTTCAACCCGCCGCTCCGGCGCGGCCGGGTCGCCCCCTACCGCCACCGGCTGGCAATGCTCCGGCTGGCGCTGCGCGGCTGGGACGGGCTGGAACTGCTGCCGCTCGAGGAATCACGGCCCGGCCCGTCCTACACCGTCGCCACGCTGCGGGACCTGCGCGACCGCTTCCCGGGAGCCCGGCGCTGGCTGCTGGTCGGCGCCGACCAGTACCGGCAAATGGCCGGCTGGCACGAACCCGGGCGGCTCACCGACCACGCCCGCATCGCGGTGCTGACCCGGCCCGGGATTCCGCTCCCGCCGGTCTTCCCCGGCCACGACCCGCGCCGGGTCCGGTTCGTCGAGATCATCCCGGTCGGGCTGTCCGGCTCGCTCGTGCGATGCCGGCTTGCCCGCGGCCGGTCTGTCCGGTATATGTTACCCGGGGCGGTTGACCGCTATGTCCGCCGCCACGGCCTGTTCGCGAAACCAACCAGAAGCAGACAGGAGGTCTGATGTTCAACGTCGCCCTTGCCCAGGAAGCCGCCCAGCAGACACAGCCCGCCGCCGGTGGCGGGATGAACTCGATCCTCGGTTTCCTGCCCATCATCCTCATCTTCGTGGTGCTCTACTTCCTGATGATCCTGCCCCAGCAGCGCCGCCAGAAGAAGCACACCGAAATGATCAAGGCCCTGAAGCGCGGCGACCGGGTCATCCTCTCGGCCGGGTTTCACGGCATCATCACCACGGTCCGCGAGAACACCTTCCTGGTGAAGATCGGCGAGAACGTCGAAGTCGAGACCGACAAGTCGGCGGTCTCGGGCAAGCTCGGCGGCGACAACAAGTAGTCGTGGAAGGCCGCAACCGTCGCGTCGTCCTCTACGGCCACACCGCGCTGCGCACCCGCGCGCGGCCGGTAACGGTCATTGACGACGACCTGCGGCGGCTCCTGGCCGACCTGAGACGGACGATGGTCGAGCAGGACGGGCTCGGGCTGGCCGCCAACCAGATCGGCGAGACAACCCGGGCTTTCGCCATCGACCCGCGCGGCGCCGATGTGGACTCCCGGCCCTACTGCGTCATCAACCCCGAGGTAGTCGCGACCGAGGGCGAACTGGAACGCGAGGAAGGCTGTCTTTCCCTGCCCGGCATCTGGGAAGTTCTGCCCCGGCCAGAACTGGTTCGCATCCGCGGGTTGGACGAAACCGGTGCCGAGGTCGAACTCGAGGCGTCGGGAATCATCGCCCGGGCCTTCCTCCACGAGCTCGACCACCTCAACGGCCAACTGCTGATCGACCGCGTCGGCCCGACCCGGCGCGGGCTGCTGGCCGGCAAGCTCAGGGAAATCGAAGACCGGGAGCGGCAGGAGTGCGGGTAGTCTTCTTCGGGACCAGCGCGTTTGCGGTGCCGGCGCTCGACGCGCTGGCCGGCTCGCGCCACGAACTGCCGGCCGCGGTCTGTCCGCCGCCCGCTCCCGCCGGCCGGGGCCGCCGGCTCGTCCCCTGCCCGGTCGAAGCCCGTGCCCGCGAGCGCGGAATACCGGTCCTGGACCCGGGCGACCCGAACGACCCCGGGTTCGTGGACCAGCTCGCAGAGCTCGAACCCGATGCCTGCCTGCTCGCCTCCTATGGTTCGATTCTCGGCCCGGCGCTGCTCGAACTACCGAAGCACGGGTTCATCAACATCCACCCGTCACTGCTACCCCGATTCCGGGGCGCGGCGCCGGTGCTGCGCTGCCTGCTCGCCGGCGACACTCACACCGGGGTCTGCGTCATCCGACTGACCGGGCGGGTTGACGCCGGCCCGGTCCTCGCCCGTCGAAAGACCGCGGTCGGCCCGGACGAGAACCGTGGCGAACTCGAAGCCCGGCTCGCCCTGCTCGGCGCCGAGCTGGCGGTCGACGTTCTCGACCAATTGGAAGCCGGAACGGCTCGACCAAGGCCGCAGGAGGACGCCGAGGCAACACCCGCGCCCAAGCTCAGGCCGGCCGAACGACGGCTCGACTGGGCCAGGTCCGCCCGTCGGCTTCACGACCAGGTCCGGGCGCTCGCGCCCGAGCCGGGAGCGTGGGCCGTGCTGCG
>JAFGQF010000135.1 GCA_016935775.1 Caldifarciminota bacterium | reverse complement strand
GTTGGTGACAAGCGACAGTCTGCCGGTAGTGTACTCGATGGTGCCGGGCGGGCTGCGCGACTCGGTGGTTCTGCCGGCGGTTCCGAGCGCCATCGCCGCCGACACCGCGGGCAACTACGCCTATGTGACGAGCCTGCGCGATGACGTGGCGGTCGAGCTCGACCTGGCCGAGGTCGCGACCACGCGCCAGGTAACGGTCGGCGCGGGGCTTGCCGGCGTCGCGGTGTCGCCCGACGGGCTGTTCTACTACGTCGCGGTTGCGGGCGAGAACCGGCTGGCGGTGGTCGACCGCGCGCCCGATATGCCGACCCAGTCACTGGACATACCGGGTAAACCGTGGGGCGTGGCAATCGCGGATCTGGGCCGGCCCGAACTGCTCGACACCGGGGTGGTGGTCACGGCCCGGGAATTGTCGCTCGATGAGTTCGCCGAGCTGATCGAAGCGCCCGATGTCGTGCTGATAAACGTGCAGGCCGAGCCAGAGGGCGAGATCGAGGGGACCGACCTCGTGGTGTCCTATGGTCGGCTGCTCGACACCCTCAGGATCCTGGACCCGGACCGGACCGACGTGCTGGCGGTCTACTGCCGCGAAGGCGCGGTCAGCGGCGATGCGGCCCTGGCCCTGGCCGAGGCCGGCTACGCCGATGTCTGCTGGCTGCGGGACGGGTATAATCGTTGGGTCGCGCGCGGGATGCCGTTCCGGGTGTACCGGGCGAATCGACGCTAGGCCGGAACGGGAAAAGACAGCGACGGGCCGGCAGATGCCGGCCCGCTGCTGTCCCCGGAGATCAGCGGTTGTTGTAGAGGGTGGTCATGCGGCGAATGCGGGACGCCCGGTCGAGCCGGTCGCGGACCGGGTTGCGGTCCGGCATCAGTTTCTCGTGGAAGGTCGGTTTGTCCTCGTCGCGGAACACGCCGAGCAGCAGCGGGTCTTCCTGCCGGGCGCGGGCCAGGGCTTCGTCCAGGGTCGCGGGCGTGTCGTCCATCAGCCCGGCGTGCTCGTTGTAGCGGTCGTAGGTGTCGTTGTAGGTGACGCAGGGCTGGAGCACGTCGATGAACGAGCAGCCGCGGTGCCGGACCGCCCGGACGATGAGGTCGGCGAGATGATCGAGACTGCCGGGATAACCGCGGGCTACGAAGGTCGCCCCGGCCTCGAGCATCAGCGCCAGCGGGTTGAACGGCCGCTCGACATTGCCCCCGGGCGTGGACGGGCCCTTGAACCCCTCGGGGCTTGTCGGGGTAAACTGGCCGGTGGTGAGCCCGTAGACGCCGTTGTCGTGGACGACGACGGTGATGTCGGCGTTGCGCTTGGCCGCGAACAGCAGGTGGACCAGGCCCTCACCATAGGCGTCGCCGTCACCGGCAAAGGCGATGACCGACAGGTCGGGATTGGCCAACTTCATTCCCTGGACCGTGGCCATTTCGCGGCCGTGGATGGAATAGAAGCCGGAGAGCGCGAGGTAGTCGAAGATCTTGGCGTGACAGCCGATGCCGGCAGAGATCGCCAACCGCGAGGCGGTAACTCCCTCGTCCTCGAGGCGGGCGACGGCCTTGCGGACCGCGGAGAGGATGCCGAAGTTGCCGCAGCCCGGGCACCAAGTGTTCTCGGCCGGGGTCTTCAAGTTTCTCACAGCGCCTCCTTGAGCCGGGCGGCCAGTTCCTCGGGGTCGAACGGCCGGCCGTCGTACTGCCGGATTTCGGCACCAGGCTCGACGCCGGCCCGCTCGCGCAACAGCCGGGCAAACGACCCGGTCGCGCTCTGTTCGACCACCACCGGTTTGCGGCCGCGGAGTTCGGCCAGCCTGCGCACCGGCAGCGGTTCCAAGAAGAGCGGCTGGACGACGCGGGCGGCGATGCCGCCGAATTCCAGCGCCTCGAGCACGCTCATCAAGGTCGAGCCCCAGGTGACGATGAGCGGGCCCTCGCCGTGGACCCGGACGGTGTCGAGCTCGCCGACCGCCTGTTCAAGAGTTGCGGCCTTGGCCAGGCGCTTGTCCTGCATCGCGGTTATCCCGGGCCGGGCCTCGGTGGTGTAGCCGGCCTCGTCGTGCTCGTAGGAGCTCCATTTGATGACTTCGTCCGAGGGCGGGAAGAGCAGGGGAGATACGCCGTCACCGGTAATGCGGTAGCGCCGGAACTCGCCTTCGGCGTGGGTGACGGGCTCGGCCCAGGCCGGCCGGTCGGGCCGGAAGTCGAGCGACATCCGGCACTCGGAGAGGTGCTTTTCAGTGAGCAGCACGGCCGGTACCTGGAACCGCCAGGCCAGGGTGAGCAGGTCAGCGGCGAGGCAGAAGGCCTGCTCGACCGTGCCCGGCGACGCAACCACGCGCGGGAACTCGCCGTGCCCGGAGTTCAGGACCAGGTTGAGGTCGGCCTGGGCGGTGTAGGTGGGCACGCCGGTGGACGGCCCGGGCCGGGACGAAACGACGCAGAGCAGCGGGGCCTCGGTCATCCCGGCGAGCGAGAAACCTTCCTGCATCAAGGCATAGCCGCCGCCCGAGGTGCCGACCATTGCCCGCGCGCCGGCGAACGCCGCGCCGATGGCCATGTTGACGACCGCGATTTCGTTCTCAGGGTGGACGGCAACCACGCCCAGGTCCGGGCCGTGGGCCGCCAGGAAATGTAGTATCGACGTGGCCGGGGTCATCGGGTAGGCGAAGTACAGGTCGAGCCCGGCCGCAGCCGCGCCCAGCGCGACAGCCTCGTTGCCGCCGATGTTGGTGAAATCCTCTTCGGTTCGCGCGAGCTCGAACCGGCCCTTGAGCGATTCCGTCGCCTTCTCATAGACCGCGGCGGCGTACTTGAGGTTGTCCTGTTTGCCGCGGGCGTACTCATCGCCGACCAGTTCGGCGAGTTCCACCTGTTTGAGCCCGATGGCCGCGCCGAGCACGGCCAGCGCACCCACGCCGAGCATCAGGTCGGGACGGGGATACTCCCCGGCCAGTTCGGACAGCGGCAGGCCGATGCCGTCGGCGTCTTCAACCTTGTCCTGGTCGTAGACCAGCACGCCTTTGTCCGCAATGTGGTCCCGGTGCGCGTCCACCGACCGTTCGTCGAAACAGACCGCTAGGTCGGCGCGGCGGTACTGGGAGAACACCGGGTGGCAGGCCGACGTGACGGTCGAGAAACTGTGCCCGCCCCGGATCAGGCTCTGGTAATCATCGTTCTGGAATGAGCGCCGGCCGAGACGGCGGAAGAGTTCTGCCGCAGCCGTGGCCGCGCTCTTCACCCCGGTGCCGGCCTTGCCGCCGACCAGGAAGGTGAACCGGGCATGGTCTTTCATCTTTGTCTCCCGGGTGGTGCCGGCCGCGGACCGGGGAAGCGCCTGCTCCCCCGGTCCGCCGGTCGGCGGTTGCTCATCGGCCTTGGCGCATTATCACGAATTCGACGCGCCGGTTGAGCTGCCTGCCTTCCTCGGTGTCGTTGGACGCGACGGGCTTGGTCTCGCCGTAGCCGATCGCGTCGAACCGGTCGCGGGCGATGGTAAACTGGATGACCAGGTAGTTGACCACGGCCTGGGCCCGGCGCCGGGACAAGGTCATGTTGTACGCCGAACTGCCGATGGCGTCGGTGTGGCCCTGGATCTCGACCTCGATGCCGGGATTCTCTTTCATTATCTGCGCGGCCTTCTCGAGCGCGGGCCGGGACTCGGGCCGGATGGTCGCCTTGTCGAAGTCGAAGTAGACGTTGCGCAGGGTGATGGTCATCCCTTCCTTCACCAGTCCGAAGTCGCGGACCAGCGGC
>JAFGQF010000134.1 GCA_016935775.1 Caldifarciminota bacterium | reverse complement strand
GCCGACGCGGCCGAGCTGCTGGGCATCCTGCGCACGAGCCTCTACCGGCTGATGAAGCGCTTCGGAATCCCGCCCCCGTCGAGGTCGTGAAGCGGCCGTCGGGGTTTGCTCCGCGGGCAGCGTTCCGGGTGACATTCCCGTTTCGCACCCTGACGAGTCTCCCGAAAGAGACTGAGCAGGACTGCCGCGACCTCTCACCCGGGCGTCTTCTGCGTCCGGTCAGGCGTGCGGGCCCCGCAGCGTGTCCGGCAAGAGATGGCACACAATGTGCACTATCAATCTTGAGGGAAGAGGGAAAGCAAACCGGAGGGACGACAGCATACAACAACCGCCGCTCCACGCGTGTTGCTGTCGTGCTCGATGATGATGAGTGCGCAATCGTCAAGTGGTGGATATGGGGTCGGCGGCAGGCGGACTGCGCACACGCCTCCAACCCGCCGGCATGCCGGCCCCGCTTGATTCGAGGACCGTAAACGAAGGAGAAGGTAACATGAGAAACGCACTACTGACCGCGCTCGTTGTCGTGTGCCTCGGCACGGGCGTCGCCGCCGCCCGTCCCCAGGGCCTCGGCCTGGGCCTGATGGCCGGTGAGCCGACCGGGCTCAGTGCCAAGGTCTGGACCGGGGGCAACATCGCGTTTGATGCCGGGTTGGGATATTCCTACTGGTGGCACGGGCAGGCACTGCACATCCACGGCGACGTGCTCTGGCACACGAACAGCCTGCTTCAGTCCGGAGACGGCTTTCTGCCGTTCTACATCGGCGTCGGCGCCCGCGTCAAACTGGCGGACGAGAAGCACGAGTACCCGGACATGAGAGTGGGGATACGGGTTCCGTTCGGGCTGGAATATGTGTTCGCCAGCGTTCCCGTCGGCCTGTTCCTGGAAGTCGTGCCCGTCATCGACCTGGCTCCGGGAACCGGCTTCAGCGGCAACAGCGCCATCGGGTTCCGCTACTACTTCGGCGGAAACGCGAGGAACTGAGCAATGTTCTGGGCAATTGCCATCGTCCTGATACTCCTGTGGCTGGCGGGTCTGCTGACGCACATCGGCGGCCCGGTCGTCCACATCCTGCTCATCATCGCCCTGGGATTGATAATCTACCGGCTGGTGAAGGGCAAGAGGATCCCGTGAGAGGAAGAAAGAAAGGAAGCGAGGAACAAGCAGTGAAGAAGAATGCACCCAGCAGCAAGAAGCTCCGCAAGGGAGTTCGCCTTGCGAAGGAAGCCGTCGGGGAGAAGGGCAGGGAAGTCGGGAAGGGCGTCGCCCGGGGGTACGCCGGAGTCAAGTCCGCGCTCGGCGATGCCGCCGTCGCCGTCGCCGGCAAGATGGAGAAGGCGGGCAAGGCGGCGAAGAAGAGCGCCGCGACCGCGAAACGGAAGAACAAGGTTCGCAAGGAGGAAAGATGAGAAAGACCGCTCTATTCACGGCACTGCTGATGGCAGTGCTTCCCGCGTTGGTGTCTGCCTACCCGGGCATCGGCGGCGGGCGAGGACTGCTGCGCGTCCAGAACGCGCTGGTCGAGGACGAGGCGGGGCTGACCCTGTCGGCCCACGGACTGGGACGCAACGCCAAGTTCCTCTCCAACAACAACAAGAAAGGCTGGGTCCTTGACCTGGTTGCGCCGGAGCTGAGCTATGCGCCGCTCGTGACCAAGTACGTCGCCCTGGAGATGTTCGGTTCGTGGGGCGGGGTGTTCCAGATGCCGAAGACGCCGGACCAGGACGGCGTCACGATGTCCACCCACGACCTCAAAGCGGGCGGCAAGGTCTCGGTGCCGATTCTGCCGGTACTGAAACTGGGCTTCACCGGTTCCTACACCTTCCTGTCGGGCCGGGGACCCCGGGCGGGCGTGGAATGGCTCGACAAGCACGCCCTGCCGCAGGCGGGCGACCCCGATATTCCCGGCTCGTCGGCGTTCTCCTGGGCCGGCCTGATGACCCTGCAACTCCAGGACGTGCTGCCGACCGCGCCCAACGTCATGGTGAACTACGGCAAGCTGAACGACGAGACCCGGTACGGCCTCGGCGTGGAGCTGGCCGGCAAGGGCTTCGCACTGTTCGGGGAAGTGCTCTCAAGGCAGGGGCCGGGCTCCGTCGGCCTGTTCGACACCGATTCGGGCAGCGTCTACCTGACGCCCGGCGTCGTGTTCGGCAACGTCAGTTCGTTCTCGTTCAAGGCTGCCTACTCGTTCGCTTTCGGCCACAAGGCCAACAACGAGCTGATTGCCGGCATCGCCCTCGCGACCCCGTTCGGCCGGCGCGCCAAGCCCGAGTTCGGTACGATTACCGGCAAGGTGACCGACGAGAAGACCGGCGCCGCGCTCGCCGCGAAGGTCGAGTTCCCGGCCAACGACCAGCTGCCGTCCCTGTCCACCGGCGCCAACGGCGTGTTCGAAGTCAAGAATGTCAGGACCGGCGTAACGGTGGTCAAGGTCGGTGCCCCGGGTTACCAGTCGCAGTCGGTCCCGCTCGACGTCAGGAAGGGCGCCGTGGTGAGCTACGATTTCAAGCTCCGCTCGCTCGTCGCCTACGGCACCATCGCCGGCACGGTGACCGATGCCGGTTCCAACAGGCCGCTCGCGGCGACGATCGCGTTCCCCGAGGCGAAGCTCAAGTCCGTCAGCTCGGCGGCCGCGACCGGCGCGTTCCGGGTTGACCAGGTCCCCACCGGGGTCTACACCGTGACCGCCGAGGCGGACGGCTACTTCAAGGGCACCCAGACGGTACAGGTGGAAGACGGCCAGGTTGCCGCGCCGATGTTCGCGCTCAAGCCGCTGACCGACGTCAGCACGTTCACGGGCAAGGTGTCCGACAAGGCGACGAACGCGCCCCTCGTGGCCACCATCAGCTTCCCGGGCAGCAGTGTCGGCTCCATCAAGAGCGCTGCCGGCACCGGGGTGTTCTCCACCGAGATACCCGTCGGTTCGTACGCGGTCAAGGTCGAGGCCGAGGACTACATCGTCCAGACCGCCGCGATTGTCATCGAGAAGGACAAGCCGCAGGTGAAGAACTTCGAGCTGGTCAAGGAAGGGATGTCCATCACCCTGCGCGGCATCTACTTCGACTATGACAAGGCGACCATCAAGCCGGAGTCCCGGCCGGCGCTCGAGGATGCGGCCAAGATCCTCAAGGAGAACCCGAGTATCCGGGTCGAGATCCAGGGTCACACCGACTCGGACGGCTCGGATTCCTACAACCAGCAACTCTCCGACCGCCGCGCCGCGGCGGTTGTGAGCTACCTCGTGCGGAACCTGGGCATCGACGCGGGCCGACTGACGTCCAGGGGCTACGGCGAGAGCAACCCGGTGGCTTCGAACAGCACGGCCGAGGGCAAGGCCCTCAACCGCCGGGTCGAGTTCTTCATCCTCGGCCAGCAGAAGTAGTGCCGAGCGCAGCAACAGGGCAGGGAGGCGGCTTCGCGGCCGCCTCCCTGCCTGTATTCGTCCCGGCTCGACCCGACCCGCGGAGCGGCGGATGAAGGACCTGCTTGCCCGCAGGACTCGCGCCCTGCTGGTCCAGCCCGGGTTCTCGAAGCGCAGTTTCTGGAACTACTCGGTCACCTGCCGGGTGACCGGCGCCCGGTACCCGGCCGCGCCGCTCGGCCTGATGACCGTCGCCGCGCTGCTGCCGCAGGGCTGGGACATCCGGCTCGTCGACGAGAACGTCCGGCGACTCACCGCCGGCGACCTCGAATGGGCGGACATCGTGCTGGTCGGCAGCATGCTGCCCCAGCAGGTGGCGGCGCGGGCGCTGATCGAGCGCGTTCACGCGGCGGGCAAGCCGGTCGTGCTCGGCGGGCCCGACCCTTCCGAGCAGCCGGAGCTGTACGACCGGGCCGACTACCTCGTGCTCGGCGAGGGCGAGGTGACGGTACCGATGTTCCTCGCCGACCTCGACCGGCACGCTTCGTCGGGCAGCTACCGCTCGCCCGACAAGGCGGACATGACCAGGGCCGTCGTGCCCCGGTTCGATCTCATCCGCTTCCGCGACTACATCCAGGTGGGCATCCAGTTCTCGCGCGGCTGCCCGTTCAACTGCGAGTTCTGCGACATCATCGAGCTGTTCGGCCGCCGTCCCCGCACGAAGACGCCGCAGCAGGTCCTCGCCGAACTCCAGGCGCTCTACGACCTCGGCCACCGGGGACACGTTGACTTCGTCGACGACAACCTCATCGGCAACAAGTCCAGGGCCCTGGAAGCGCTGGCCGCGATCGCCGACTGGAGCCGGCGTCACAACTACCCGTTCTACTTCTCCACCGAGGCGTCCATCAACCTGGCGCGCGAGCCGGAACTGCTGGGCCTGATGCGCGAGTGCGATTTCCGCTACCTCTTCGTCGGCATCGAGAGCCCGGAAGACGCCGTCCTCGCCCGCGCATGCAAAACCCAGAACCGCGCCGTCCCGGTACCCTCGGCGGTGAGAACCCTGGCCGAGCACGGGCTGATCGTCAACGGCGGTTTCATCCTCGGGATGGACGACGAGTCACCCGGCATCGCCCGCAACCTCGCCCGCCTCATCGAAGAAGCCGGCATCTGCCTGGCGATGGTGGGAACGCTCTACGCGCTTCCCAGGACCCGGCTGGCGCGCCGGCTGCAGGAAGAGGGCCGGCTGTTCCACAACGGGCATAAGACTGTCAACTCGGCGGCCGCCATCGACCAGACGACCACCGGCCTCAACTTCGTCACCCAGCGGCCGCGCGTTGACGTCATCCAGGACCAGGCCGCGGTTCTCCGGCACATCTACGACCCCGCGCGCTACTACGAGAAGGTCCGCAAGACCGCGACCCGCCTGCGGCCGGGCTACAAGCACCGGGTCGGGTTCGGCGAGACGCTGAAGCTGGCGCGGGCGCTTGTCCGGGTCTCGGTCAAGGCCGGGTTCAGCCGGCGGTCGGGCCTGCTCTACTGGAAGACGCTGCTGCGCGTACTGCTCAAGAACCCGGCCGCGCTTGACGTCGTGGTCAACCTGGCGGCGATGTACCTGCACTTCGACGGGCAGTCCAGGTACGCGGCCGGAGGGTTCGAGAAGGCGGCTGAGCGCGTCGGCGCGCTTGGCGAGGACCGTTACAACGCGATGATGCTCGCGGCCGCGGTTCCCCGGCGCGCTCCGGGCAACCTGCCCGGTGAGTCGCGGCCCGCGGCGAACCGGCGCTGCCCGGAGATGG
>JAFGQF010000133.1 GCA_016935775.1 Caldifarciminota bacterium | reverse complement strand
GTCATCCAGGGTGCGCCCGAGCCGTTGCTCGTCCTCGAAAGCATCGCGCTCGACGACGCGGGCCAGGCTCATCCCAACGGCATCCTGGAGCCCGGCGAGGAAGCCGACCTCTCGCTCCTCGTTCTCAACGCCGGCGCCGCGGCGGCAGACAACCCGGCGGTCAAGGTCCGCACGCTCGGGCTCGGCCTCGACGTGCTCGACTCGACCGCGGCCTTCGGCAACCTGGCCCCGGGTGAGACCACAGCCGTCACCGGGCTGCGGGTTCGCGCCCGGCCCGACGCCTATCCCGGCTCCGCGCCCGAGTGCCTGGCCCTGGTCACCGCCGACGGCCACGAATGGGAGTTGCTGTTCCGGGTCCCGCTCGGCCACCCCGGCCGGGTCGTGGCCGAGATCGACACCGGCGCCTGCGCTCTGACCGTCACGAGCCGCGGCGCGGTCGGGTTCGACAACGAGGACGGACGTTCGGGCCGCGGTTTCCGGTTCCCCGAAACCGACACCAGCAGCCTGAACATCGCCTCGTTCTGCCTCGCCGGTTCGCCGGACTACGTCGTCGACCGGTTCTACCGCACCGGCGAGACACCGCTCGACCGCGACTGGACGATGACCGAAAGCCTCTACTCGCTGCTGCCCGAGTGGAACTCCCACCAGGAACTGCTCGGCGTCTTCTCTGACGCCGACCACCCGGACCCGCAGGGCATCGAGGTCATCCAGCGGGCGCTGGCCACCGGCGAGCCGGGCAACGACGACTTCGTGGTGCTGGTCTACGACGTCATCAACCGGGGCACCGCACCGCTCGCCGGCCTGTACGCCGGGATGCTGGCCGACTTCGACATCACCGCCACCGACCGGTTCCACGACCTCGCCTGGACCGACGACGGGCTGCGCGCCGCCGGCATGCGCAACATCAACTCCGGCCGGCACTGCGGCGTGCAACTGCTCTACCCGTCCCTGCCCCACCACCTCGCCTGCCTTGCCCACGACCGCTACATCTACCCGGACTCCGGGCTGAGCGAGGACATGAAGTACCGCTGCCTCAAGGGTGAGCTGGGCGTGGCCGCCTCGGACCGGCCCTACAACTGGTCGGTGTCAATCGGCGCCGGCCCGTTCGAACTCGCGGCCGAGGGCGGCCGCCGGCGCGTCGCGTTCGGGTTCATCGCGGCCGAAGACTCGGCCGGGTTCGCGGACGCCTGTCAACGCTGCCAGGAATGGTTTGAGCTGAACGTCGGGGTGCTTGAACCGGCCGCCGACCCCGCCCCGCGGGCCGGGCTCGCCGCCCTGCCTCCCCTTGTCCGCGGCACCGGCAGGATACGGCTCGCTCCCGGCCTGTCGGGCCGGGTCCGGGCCACGCTCTTCGACGCCTCGGGTCGCCGGGCCGCCGACGTCCATGACGGCCCCGCACCCGAATCCGGGACGCTGGAACTGGACGCCGGCCGGCTGGCGGCCGGCGTCTACCTGCTCAGGATTTCGGCCGGGGGCAGGGAAGAACTCCTGCGCGTGACGCTGGTTCGCTGACCTTCACCGACAAAGACGCGGGGCCGCATCCCAGGCCCCGCGTCTTCACTTCCTCCTCCCGGCACCCGGGCAAGCGGCATAAGCCCGGGTCCCCTCAGTATTCGCCCGGCGCGGTCACCCCAACCCCGTGCCGGCCCGGCAGAGTCCGCGGCACGGGACAGCCCTTCCCCGGTACCCCCGCTGTCCCGTGCCCACTGCTCCCCCTGCCGTATCCCTGGCCGGCCCGGCCGCGCATCGTCCCGCGCTAGACACAGAGATTGACGAACGTCCGCTCGGCACGCTTGCGCAGCCGGCTGATGTAGAACACCCTCCGGTCCGGGAGCGCCCGGCTTCCGCCCGGCGCTCCCGGGTGACCGGCAAGGACCTCGGCCGAGAGTTCGAACGTCGGGTCGGCGTACCGCCAGACATCCGGTTCCCTTTCAGCCTGGCGTTCCCACTCCACCGGCCGCAGGAAACCCGCCTCAGGCAGACCGGTCGCGACTGCCATCACCTGCCTCCCCGGTCCGACACTTCCAGGAACCCGTCGTTCATCAGCATCCTGGTCGCCTCCATCCGTTCCTGGTAGATCCTGCCCGCCTCTGCCGGCACCACCTGCAGCTCGTGTTCGGCGCTCTCGACTCGACTCATCCGGAACGCGAGCACCACCCCCGCCACCAGTATGCTGCCGATCAGGAAACCAACCAACCAGCCCAGTCTTGTCTGTGCCATCTTATCCTCCGGTTTGTTTGCAGTCACAATGACCATCCATATGCAGATGCCGTGCCAGCGGCTTTCTGGGCCGATAAGTCCCGCACCAACGCAACTTAGTACCTGCCACCCCCTGCGACACCCGCCAGTTGACGCATATGAGACAGCCTGAGAATCTCCTCTCGGGGCTGTCTCCTATACTAAGTTCTTGTCAGGTAGTAACTTGAGCCGTGTCTCAGGCGATGAGACACCAACTGACGCTGTATCTATCGGTCAGGACTGGTCGGGACGGGCGACCTGGTGCTTCTTCAGCAACCGGTAGAACTGGGCCCGGCTGTACCCGGCCAGCACAGCGGCCTCGGAGACATTCCAGCCCGCGCGTTCCAGGCAGTCCACCAGCATCGCGCGTTCAGAGCCACCGGCCCCCTGTCCGTCCGGCCGGCGGCGTGCCGACCGCCGGACCGCGGTGCCCTGGTGCCCGGGCTGGGCTCCGAGCGCCTGCAACTCGGCCGGAAGGTTCTCCGCCCCGATAACCGGCCCGCTCACCAACAGCACCGCCCGCTCGACCAGGTGCTGCAGCTCACGGATGTTGCCCGGCCACTTGTAGGCCAGCAGGAGGCTCATCGCCTCGTCGCTCGCGCCCAGCACGCTGCGGCCAAACTCCTGGTTGCTGCGGGTGATGAAGTGGCGAACCAGCTCGGGAATGTCCTCGGCCCGGTCGCGCAGCGGCGGCAGCACCAGCTCGACCGTGTTCAGACGGTAGTACAGGTCATTTCGGAACCTTCCCTGCGCCATCAAATCCCCCAGGTCCTGGTTCGTGGCCGCCACCAGCCGGATGTCCACCTTGACCGGCCGGTCGCCGCCCAAGGGCTCGAACATCCCCTCCTGCAGCACGCGCAGCAGCTTCGACTGGAGGCTCACGCTCATGTCGCCGATCTCGTCCAGGAATATCGTGCCGCCGCTCGCCGCCTCGAACTTGCCCGCGCGCGCCGAGACCCCGGTGGCCGCGCCCTTGACGACCCCGAAGAACTCCGCCTCGAGCAGCCCCTCGGGCACGGCCGCGCAGTTCACCGCCACGAACCGGCCGGCCCGGCGCTCGCCGCTCTCGTGCAGGGCCCGGGCCACGAACTCCTTGCCGGTGCCGCTCTCGCCGCGAATCAACACCGGCACCGTCGTGCTCGCCACGCGGCTGACGATGCGCAGGTTCTCCAGCATCGCCGGGTTGCGACCGACCAGGCCGCGGTACTTCAGCCCGGGTATCGCCTCCTGGCCGGCCGGCACCACCGCCAGCTCGCGCAGCTTCCGCACCGGCTCCGAGAACCGGCTGGCGATTTCGTCGGTCAGCGCGCGCGGCACGTAGCCGTCGTCGCCCGCCGCCCGCTCCAGGTACACCCACGCGTCAGCGTCGCCCGCCTCCAGCCTCACCGCCAGCCACCCCGCGCCCTCGACCTCGCCCCGGCGCAAGAGCTTCAGCGCCCGTTCCACCGCCGGCCGACCCTCCTGGGCCAGCACCGCGCCGCCGGCGAGCACCGCGCCCGAACAGAACCTGGCCCCCTCGCACAACAGCTTCAGCGCGCGCTCGACCAGGATGTGCGGCTCGAGCCCGATCCGCGCCAGACCGGCCAGCCCGCCAATCAGCGCGGCGGTCCCGCTCTCCGGCATCTCCAGCCTGAATATCAGCCGGTTCGCCTGCTCCGACTCGCCGACGACCGACAACCGCCGGAAAGTCGCCGCCGCCGCGGCGAGCACCCTGAGGGCCGCCTGCCGCTCGCCCGAATCGGCAAGCAACTGGCCGAGCTGGAGCCGGGCACGGGCCAGCTCGTAGCCGTCGCCCAGCCGCTCGAACTCGGCGATGCTCCGCTCGGCGGCATCCCGGGCCGCGGCCGCGTCGCCCTGGCGCGCCAGCACCATCGAGCGCACCCGCAGCGCCTCGCCCTGTTCCCGGGTAAGACCCGCCTCGTGGGCCACGGCCGACGCCCGGCCGACCAGGCCCTCGGCCCGGTCAAGGTCACCCAGCGCCAGCGCCAGCTCGGCCATCCGCCAGCAGGCAACCGCCAGCGAGTGCTGGTCCTTCGACTCCTCGGCCAGCGCCAGCGCCTCCCGGAAAACCTCCTCGGCGTGCGACAGGTCGCCCAGCCGCAACCGGGCGGTCCCGTAATTCGCCAGCGCGTCCCGCAACAGGCCCTTCCGGTCGTTCTGCTGCTTCAGCCCGTCCACCACCCGACCGAGAAGTTCGACCGCCTTGTCGGGCCGGTCGCGCTTCAGGTAGAACTCGCCGAGCATGCTGGTGGCATCAATCTTGATTTCCGGGTAGCCGGCGGTCTCGGCCAGCGCGATGGCGCGGTAACAATACTCGGCCGCCTCGTCCATCCGCCCCAGGTTCTCCAGCGCCCAGCCGGTATTGTAAAGATGAACCGTCCGCAGATAATCATCGCCGAGCTGGTCGTCAATCTCCAGGCAACGCTTGAGGAACTCCAGCGCCTCCTCGGGCCGGCCCTGGAGCCCGGCCAGCGCGCCGAGCTGGTTCAGCGCCGCCTGCTCGCCCTCGCGGTACCCGGACTCGCGGCTCACATCCAGCGCCTGCTGGTAATGGGACCGGGCCTCCTCGTACTCGCCCCGCGCCTCGTACAGCGAACCCCTCAGGTTCAGGGCACCCGACTCGGCGCGCCGGTTGCCGACCGCGCGGGCGGTCGCCAGCGCCCGCTCCACCAGCCGCTCGCTCTCCACGCTGTCGCCGCGCTGGAAAGCCAGCTCGGCCAGCATCTGCACCGCGCTCGCCAGCGCGGCATTATCCCCGCACCGCTGCGACTCAACCAGCGCGTCCTCCAGCACCGACCGGCACCGGTCCGGCCGATTGATGAACAGGATGCGGCCCATCCTCACCAGCACCTCCAGCCGCCCGGCGCCCGGTGCGGCGGCCGCCAGCTCCTGCTCCAGCGCCGCGAGCTCGGCCTCGGCCTTCACATCGGCTTTCGCCATAACCGCAGATTAGCCCCGACCCGCACGCAAGTCAAACGCGCAACTCCTCCGCCCGCGCAACGGCCGACCCTGCGGCGCTTGACAATCCAGACCCGCCTGCTACGATGCGGGTGATGTGTGCCGACGTGGGGACCCCTCCGGCTAGCGAGCCCCAGCACTCCAGCAGGGACCTAGCAGTTCGCACCTCCTCGCTGGTGCTCTACGCCATCTTGGTGGGCTTGGCAATCCAATATGGTATTGAGAGGTTCCTGAGCGACAATGCCACGTGGATTACTTACGTCAACTTCGGAACCTTCCTAGTCACAGCCATTAGGTTCTTCCACGGGAACAGCATTTACCACGAGCGTCCGATTGCAGTGTCGCCGCTACGCTTCATGATGGACTTCTACTTCAGTATGGCAACACTAATAGTCATATGCGTAGTGGGGCGCTCCATCAACGAGCCAGTGCGCTTCATCTTCGCGCTGTTCCTGCTATGCGCCGTAGACGGGACTTGGGGCATGCTGTCGATGCTCACTCAGAGGCGCTCGCGCCCGAAGCACTTCATAATCTGGAGCGCACTGAGCTTCACCTTCGCCGCCCTCACTCTGGCAGTGCTGTGGGCTGGCCTTGCACACAAGCACTGGCTCCCACCGGTCTTGCTCGCCATAGTCCTCGGGCTGACGATTCTCGACTACGTGCTTTGTCGCCAGCTGTACTTCGGGACTAGGCAGTAGCCGCGCGGCTTGACATCTCTCCACCGGCCCGTTACGATGCGGGCGGTGACAGCACGCGCCAAATTCGAGGCCACCCTAGCTAGGGCGGATTCGCTATGCAGGGTCTACGATGAAGCCCTGGCCTTTGCCCCGAAGGAACACTCCGAGTTCGACGTCGAGCAGCGCACGCGCCTAGACGACATCCTGAGAGCGGCTTTGGTGCTCGGCGTTTCCGCTTTCGACGCCTTCTTCACCGACCGGTTTGCAGAGGTACTGGTTCCGTTTGTGAAAAAGTTCGGTGCCACCAAGCCGCTAGTGGCGCTCTTAGAGGAGGCGGGGCTGAACGTACAGGCAGCCCTGGAGTTGGCCATGATGGAGCGCCCCTTCTGGCGTGTGCGTAGCCTCGTGGCAGCGCATCACTCCCGATACGTCACACAGGACCTAAAGAGAATCAACTCGCTCTACGCTGCCTACGCACTCCCCGGCATCTGCGCGCGCGCCGAACGAAAGGCTGGGCGGAAGACGCTCTGCCGCAACGTCAATGCCGCGGTGCAGCGTCGCCACGCAATTGTGCACGCGGGCGACATCAAGCGGCGAGGAGGACTGAACCCGATAGAGCCCGGGTGGACCCAACGGCGCCTCGCTGACCTCCGGATGCTGGTGCAGTACTGCGACGCCATCGTCGCCGACAAAATGGCTGAACCCGCCCCCAGGTCAAGGAAGAGGCGGGCC
>JAFGQF010000132.1 GCA_016935775.1 Caldifarciminota bacterium | reverse complement strand
TGCCGAAGGTGGGAGTCGAACCCACAAGTCCATCGCTGGACGGTGGATTTTGAGTCCACTGCGTCTGCCAGTTCCGCCACTTCGGCTCGCTGCGTTCGCCTCGTGTCGGGTCACCGCAAGGAAGCGTTCAGTCCGCCCGGTGATTCCGCCACTTCGGCTCGCTGCGTTCGCCTCGTGTCGGGTCACCGCAAGGAAGCGTTCAGTCCGTCCGGTGATTCCGCCACTTCGGCTCACTGCGTTCGCCTCGTGTCGGGTCACCGCAAAGAAGCGTGCACTCCGCCCGGTGATTCCGCCACTTCGGCTCGACCTTGCTCACGGATTGTAGGACGGGCGGCGAGATAGTCAAGGCGCGTTGACTTGCCCGGCCGGGCGGCTACTCTCGGTCTGATGAAGAACTCCATCTTGACTCTTTGCGTCCTGTTGCTTGCCGGCGGGTGCGGGCCGCGACCAACGGGTGCCGTTGCTCCGGGCTCGGCCGAGACGTGGATGGTGACGACACTGCAGGGTCAGCGAATCGGCTACTCGGTGTCGCGGTTCGAGCGGTCGGCCGAGGGCTACCGGTTCGACGGCCTGTTGCATATGGAGCTGGCGATGATGGGGCAGGACCAGGTGGTTGACTCCCGCACGATGGTGACGACCCGGCCAGACCTTGTTCTCGATGCGTTCAGTTTCAGCTTTGATTCTCGCGACCGCTCGCTGAGCGCCGCCGGCGCGGTGCAGGAAGACGAGTTGATCATCCGGGTCGAGGGCTCTCCCTCCCGGGTGATCCAGTTGAAGGGTGACGTGTACCCGATGGCCGCGCTCGGGCGGCTGGTGGTGGAGCGGGAGATGGGGGCGGGCGACGAGCTGGCCGTGCGGGTGTTCGACCCGTCGTTGATGGCGGTCGAGTCCGTCCGCGTGCGCGTGCTGGGCCGGGAGAAAGTCCTGACGCCGGCGGGCGAGTTCGACGCCCTGAAGGTCGAAACCAGGATGTCGGCGTTTGCGGTGACCTCGTGGCTGGACAGCGCCGGGATGACGCTCCGGGAACAGTCGCCGCCCGGGATGCAGTCGGTCCGGACCGCGCCGGCCGAGGCGACCGCGGGTGTGGCCGGCCGGGCCTCGCTCGATCTGCTCAGGATGTTCCGCATCGAGGTGGACACCTTCATCCCGGACCCGGACCGGGTGCGGCGCGCCCGCTACGAGGTTTCGGGCATCGAGCCGGGCGAGTTCCCGCTTGAGTGGGACGGCCAGCGCCTGTTGGGTACCGAGCCTCTGGAGGTCGAGGTGACCGTTTCCGATCCGCCTGCTGCCGGCCGCGAGTTGCCGATGACCGAGCCGGCGCGGTTCCTCGAGCCGACGGTGAGCATCCAGTGCGATGACCCGGCGCTGCGCGAGAAGGCGGGCGCGGTGCTGGCGGGTGCGAGCGACGCCGCGGACGCGACCCGCCGGCTGACCCGCTGGGTCTACGATAACGTCGAGAAGGAGCCGACCGCGTCGTTCCCGACCGCGCTCGACGTGCTCCGGCACATGAAGGGCGACTGCAACGAGCACGCGGTCTTTTTTGCCGGCCTGGCCCGGGCCGCCGGGCTGCCGTGCCGGGTCGCGGCCGGGCTGGTGTTGATGGAGGGCGCCTTCTACTACCACGCCTGGAACGAGGTGTGGCTCGGTGACGGGTGGCTGCCGGTGGACGCGACTTTCGGCCAGTACCCGGCGAACGCGCTGCGCCTGAAGTTGAGCGAGGGCGAACTGGGCGAGCAGGCGAAGATCCTCGCCGTGGTCGGCCGGCTTGGGGTCCGTGTTCTCGAGTTCGAGTAGTCAGTCGCGGGCGGCGACCAGTTCGTCGTAGAGCCGGGCGTATTCCCGCGCCCGGGCGTCCCACGAGAAGTCGGTCTGCATTCCGCGCCGGCGCGCCCGCCCGTAGGCCGGGGTGCCGAAGAGCGCCAACGCCCGGTCGAGCGCGGCCCGGAAGCCCGCCAGGGAATCCCGCTCGCAGAGCAGCCCGTTGCCCCGCGCCGGGTCTTCCTTGAGATCGAACACCGTGTCGGCCAGGCCGCCGGTCCGGGTCGCGACGGGCAGCGCGCCGTAGCGCAGGGCGATCATCTGGCCGAGGCCGCAGGGCTCGTAGCGCGAGGGCATCAGGAAGAAGTCCGAGCCGGCGTAGACCCGGTGAGCCAGCGGTTCGTCGAACCTGAGGATGGCGGCGACCGAACCGGGGAAGCGGTTCTGGAGCCCGGAGAGCGCCTCGTGCAGCTCGGGCGCGCCGGTGCCCAGGACGCAGAACCTCGCGCCCTGGGCGACCAGGGCGGGGATGGACGAGACGATGAGGTCAACGCCTTTCTGGTCGGCCAGCCGGGTGACGCAGCCGAACAGCGGCCGGTTCGGTTCGGTCAGGCCTGTCTCGCGGAACAGCGCGAGCTTGCATTCCTGTTTCCCTGCCGGGTCTGCGGCCGAGAACCGGGCGGGCAGGAACCGGTCCGTCGCCGGGTTCCAGTAGCCGGTGTCAATGCCGTTGAGGATGCCGGACAGCACCCGGGACCGGTGACGCAGGACCGGGTCCATCCCGAACCCGAGTTCCTCGGTCTGGATCTCTCGGGCATAGGTCGGGCTCACCGTGGTCAGCCGGTCGGCCGCCACGAGCCCGGCCTTGAGAAAGCTCACCTTGCCGAAGTACTCGACCCACTCCGGTGTGAAGTACTCGCGTTGCAGCCCGAGCGCATCGTACGAGGTCGCCGGGAAATTGCCCTGGTAACCGAGATTGTGAATCGTGAAAACCGTGCCCGGGACCGTGGGGCCACCGCGCACTGCCCGGTCGCGCAGCAGCAGGCAGGCCGGCCCGGTCTGCCAGTCGTGACAGTGGACCACGTCCGGTTCGCAGTCCCGGTCCGCGAGCGCGGCGAGTGCCGCCCGGCAGAAGAGGCCGTAGCGGGTATCGTTGTCCGGGAAGTCGGCGCCCGGGGGGCCGTAGATGCCGCCACGGTCGAACAGTCCGGGTTGGACGATAAACCACCAGTTCACGCCCCGGTCACAGAGCTCGCGCAGCTCAAAGCGGGTCTCGTGTCCCGGGATGGAGACCCGCAGCCGGGCGATGGTCCGGGTGCCCGCCGCGGCCTGTTCTGAGTCCCGGTACCAGGGCGAGATTACCGTGACGTCAAGACCTGCCTCGGCCAGCGCCGGTGGCAGCGACCCGGTGACATCAGCGAGGCCGCCGGTCTTCGAGAAGGGGGCAACTTCGGATGCCAGGTGGACGACTTTCACGTCAGGCAAGCTGTGACCAGGTCAGGCTTCACGCAGGAAACGGGCGGCGTCCTCGGGCGGAACCGGGTTGATGTAGAACCCCGAGCCGACCTCGAAACCGGCAATCTGCGTCAGCTTGGGCATCAGTTCGAGGTGGAAGTGGTGGCGTTCGTTGCCCGGGCCCGAGGTCGGGGCGACGTGGACCAGGAAGTTGTAGTCGGGTCGCGCCAGCGCCCGGTTGATTCGGCCGAGCGCGTCTCTCAACAGCTCGGCGAGGTCGGCCTGGTGTTCCTGGTCGAGCGCGTCCCAGCCGCAGCGGTGCTCGCGCGCGACTATCCAGGTCTCGAACGGGAAGCGGGGCGCGAACGGTTCGAAACTGACGAACCGTTCGTTCTCGGCGATGACCCGGGTCTGTTCCTCGAGTTCCTGCTTGACAATGTCGCAGTAGATGCAGCGGCCCCGGAATTCGAAGTAGCGGCCTGCGCCCTCGATCTCGTTCCTGACCAGTACCGGGACAACCGGCGTGGCGATCAGCTGGCAATGGGAGTGGGCGAGTGAGGCGCCGGCGCTGCGGCCGTGGTTCTTGAACACGAGCACGTACCGGATGTTGGGGTCGCGGGCGAGGTCCGTCGCCCGCTCGCGAAAGACGCCCATCAGGTCGGCTATCCGGTCGGTTTCCAGGTCGGCGAGCTCGGCCGCGTGGTCCGGCGACTCGATGATGACCTCGTGCGCTCCGACTCCGTTCATCCGGTCGTAGATGCCCTCGCCCCGGCGTTCAGGCGCGCCCGGAACAAGGGCCGGGAACTTGTTGGGAACGACGCGGATGGTCCAGTTGCCGTCGCGCTCGCGCCGGGCAATCTCGGGCGGGGTCTGGTGTTCGTTGCCCGGGCAGAATGGGCAACGGCCCGGGTCGGATGGCTCCGGTTGCCGGGCCGTCGCAAAATCGGACGGTCGTCGGGCGCGCTCGGTTGAGATGATGACCCAGCGGCCCAGGACCGGGTCCTTCCGTAGCTCGGGCACCTACTCGTTGCCCGCGGGCGTGCCTTCCTCTTCGAGAGGCTGGAGCGGTTCCTCGCCCTCGAGTTCGAGCGGCTCGAAGATGAAGTCCTCGGGGGTCATCACGACCTCGATGTTCGCGTTGGCCCGCAGCCGCTCGATGAGCGCGTCGAAGGCCGCCGCCTCCTTCTCCTGCGCGAGCTTGCGTTCGAGCTTGTCCCTGACCTCTTCGAGCGGCCGGGTGTAGGCGGCCTTCTCTTCCTCGACCTTGACGAAGACGTAGTTCGAGTCGCCGAGCTTGATGACCGGCGAAACGCGGCCCTCGGCCGTGTTGAAGGCGGCGTCAACGAGCCGCTTGTCGCGGGCCTGGTCGTCGCGGGTCAGCCAGTAGAGGTCGCCGCCCGAGTAACGGTCCGGCGCCGAGGAGAACTTCTTGGCGATGTCGGCGAAGTCGGCCTCCCGGGCCGGGCTGCTCGCGACGACCTTGACCAGCAGTCGGCCGTCGGCCAGCTCGAGCGGCTCGGCGACCGCGCCCTCGTCGGATTCGAAGAGTGACTTGAACCAGCCGGACGGCGCGCGGTCCTCGACCGTGACATAGGTGCCGAAGCGGCTGGAATCAACCAGCAGTTCGGCGGTGCTGTCCGGGCGCGGCGTTGTTCCCAGCCATTCCACCAGTTCGTCGGTCTCGTTGACGGCCCGGAACGCGGGCAGGTAGAGTGCGTCCTCGGGGGTGACCGGTCCGAACGCGACGGCCGGGGTGTCGGTATTGCCGTACGGCCCCGCCTTGGGACAGGGTGCGCTGATGTCGGGAACAAGTCGGCCGGCGACCCGCAGGGTCGGGGTGTTGGGAAGGACCGCGCCCGGCGCGTTGCTGAACCCGTGCTCGGCTATCAGCGCGTCGCAGTCGTCGAGCTCGGCGAGGCTGTCGCGCAGCACCGCCACAGCGCCCTCGTCGCGGACAACCAGCCCGCGGCCCTCGACCACCGCCGGGAGTCGGCCGGCCACGGCCCAGCGCCTGAGCTGCTCGGCCCGGGCCCTGGTCGGCGCCTGGATCTGGCGCGCGTGAACTTGGGCAGGTACTTTGAACTCCTCGATGGTCGCCCGGTACTCGGCCGCCAGCTCGGCAGAGTCGACCGTCACCCGGGTTTCGAGCTGGCGGAAGGCGTCAATCAGCAGTCGCGGCCGGCGTTCGAGCACCTTGTTCATCGCCCGGTTCCAGAGCCAGGCGTCCTTGGCCTCGGCGTCTTCGAGGATCAGTTTCTCGGCCACCAGTTGCTCGAGGATTCGGACGCGGCCCTCCGGGGTCTGGAACTGGCCGCGGAAAAACACCGGGATCTGCTCGATGCGCGCCTCGAGCGCGGCGTTGTCGATCACGGTTCCGCCCACCACCGCCAGGGTGTCGCGGCCCTCGAACAGCGCGGTCGTGTCGGCGGTGTAGCCGGCCTCGCGCTTCAGCTCGTCGAGCTTCTCCTCGTAAAGCCGGTTGGTGTTGTCCTGGCGCAGTTGGATCGCGAGCTGGCTCTTGACCTCGTCGTACGGGCGCACGACCTTCGGCTTCTTCTCGGTTACCCTGAGCAGTACCCAGCCCTCGTCGGTGCGGACCGGCCGGCTGACCTCGCCGGGCTTGAGCTTGAACGCGGCGTCCTCGACGGGCTTGGGGTGCACGCCGCGGGCGAACAGCCCCATGTCACCGCCGCGCTCGCGGTCGGGAGCGGTCGAATGCTCGAGCACGAGGCTGTCCCACGTCACCGCGGTATCGGAGAGCAGCACCAGGCGGAGCGACTCGGCGAGCGCCTTGTCGGCGACGACGAGTTGCCAGGCGTGGACCTTCTCCGGAGTGGTGAAGCGGTCGGCGCGGTCTTTCTTGTACTGCGCCCGCAGTTGCTTCTCGGTCGGCTCGGCGTGCTGGTTGACTTCGCGCTCGTACCATTCCTCGAAGACGTAGCGGTTCCGGGTCTCGACGAACCCGGGGGCGAACTCGGGCAGCGCCATCACGCCCGACTCCCGGGCGGCCTCGGCCAGCAGCCGGTTGTCGATCATCGTGTCGAGCAGCTCGACCTTGCGCTCCCAGGCCTCGAAGGCTGCCGGGTTGCGGCTGATGCGGTCGTCGAGCTCGATCCGGGTGATCGGGTAGCCGTCGACATAGGCCACGCGGTCCTGGTAGTTCTTGCGGAAGCAGCGCTCGATGGCGTCAAGGGCGTCGGTGCCGAACCTCGATTTCATGTGCCGGGTGGCGACGACCTCGTAATTCTGGGCCGCCTCGAGGAATTTTTCCTGGAGTTCCTGGGCGAGCGCGAGCCGGTAGCGTACGTCGGGCAGGCGCTTCTCCTTCGGGAACTCGTCGAGCAGCCGGGAGTAGACCTCCTCGGCTCCGGCGTAGTCCTCACGCTTGTCGAGCAGGAAATCGCCCAGCTCGAGCCGAACCTCGAACGCGGCCGCGCCGGACTCGAACTCGCCCTCGAGCCGGCGCAGGACCGACTCGGCGCGGCCGAAATCGCGGGTCACGTAGAAACGGTAGACGCTGTCCAGCGCTGGCCCCGGGCCGGCTGCCGCTGCGGTCGCCGCTCCGATGAGCAGCGCGACGGTGACTAGTCTGGTCATTGAACCTCCTGTATCGTCAGCCACGTTTGTCTTCTTGTTCCCGTCAGGGCAGGAACTGCAGAGCGATCATCATCACCGACCCTGAAAAGACCGGGATCACCACGTTGTCGTTTACTTCGATCGGCAGCGCCTCGACCAGCGATGCCGAAACAGCCCCAAGAATACCTACCCCGAGCGGTAGGTCAAGACCGGGCAGGACCGAAACCAGCCAGGCAATCAGCACGCAGGACGCCAGCCCGGCGAGAGTGCCTTCGACCGTCTTCCGGAAAACCCGGATGCGGCCGAAGGACAGCCCGACGATTGCGGCCAGCGTGTCGCCGACCACCAGGAAAGACACCGCCGCGATGAACACCGCCTTGCCCTGGGCCTGGCTGGTGCCGAGGCTGCCGCTGCCGAATACCAGCATGCACACCAGTGACGCCAGCATCAGGTAGCTGCCGCCGGTCAGCGAGCTGAACTCGCGTCGCCGCAGCAGCGAGCCGAACAGGATCACGAAGATGTCCTTGAAGGGGTTGAGGTGCAGCCGCAGGAAATCCACCACCAGGAAGGCGACGGTTGCCACCGCCATCAGGATAACGGCGAGGCGATGGGGGAGGAGGTAGTAGGCGAGCGGGATGGCGAGCGCGAGCAGGTGGGCCAGCTTCCGGCCCAGCTCGGCCCCTAGAACTCAACACCCCCCGAGAACTGCTGGGCGCTGCCGAGTTCCCGTGAGCCGGCCGCGTAGCCGCTCGCGTAGCCGTAGTCCACGTAGAACCGGCGGTAGCGGCCGCCCAGCCCGAAGGTCAGGTTGCCCTGGTGCATCCCGACTCGGCCGTAGAGCGCGTTGCGGAACGAGTACTCGACCCCGAGGTTGTGGCCGAGCTCGAGATTCTCGGTAATGGCGCTGACCTCGAGAGCCAGCTTGAGGGCGTCGCGGCCGAGCCGAAAGGTCTTGTCCACGCCCAGGGCGACCCGGGGCAGGACCTGTTCCCGGGTGCCGGTCGTCCAGAACAGCGGCGAGGTGCTGGCGTTGCGCACCCTGAGGCCGACGCAGAGGTCCGAAACCGGGGTCAGGGCCAGGCCGAGGTCGAGCCCCATCCCGAAGCAGGATCCGACCCCGAGGTCCTGGTAGATGACCTTGGCGTTGGCGCCGAGCGCGACCAGCGGCGATAGGATGCGGGCGTAGTTGAAGTAGCCGACGAGCTGGTTGGCGCTGACGATGCGCTCGACGTAGGGACGGTTGTTCTCGCCCGGCGGCAGGGTGGTATCGGGCAGGGCGGTGAGCTTGATGCCGGGCACGCCGTTGTGCAGCACGGCCACTCCGAACGACTGGAGCCGGGATGAGAAGCTGGCGCCCAGGAAGTTGTGCTGGACGAGGCCGGTGAAGTCCTCGGAATGCAGGAACAGGAGGCCGGTGCCCTCGTTGCGACCGGCGAGCGCCGGGTTGTAGTAGATGGCGGCCGGGCCGGCAAGGCCGGCGACGACCGCGCCGCCCATCCCGATCGCCCGGGCCGATGTGCCGAGTTCCTCGAAGTCGCCGGCATAGTCGGTCGCCGGGGCGGGCAGCGTGAGGGCGAACAGGCCGAGCAGCAGCAGTGGGGTCTGGCGCAAGGTGACCTCCTATCCGGGGTCGGGCAGCCGGGTGACGCTGCCGACGAGTTCTTTCTTGAAAGTGTACTTGGGCTTGCTGTAGGTCGGTTTGATGACGGCGACGATGCGGTAATCGCCGGGCGGCACCAGCTCGCCCGAGTCGTCGCGGCCGTCCCAGACGATCAGCGCTTCGCCCGGCTTCTGGTGGTGGGGCGGCGTCAGGGTGCGGACCGGCTTGCCGCCCGGGCCGGTGATGCTGACGGTCACGTCGGCGACCTCGGTCAGGTAGAGGGCGATGGTGGTCCCGGGCTTGCGCGAGTCGAACTGCTGCGGGTAGCAGCCGATGAGGTAGCCGTCGAGCCCGATCCAGTAGTACTGGCCGCCGCCCGCCTCGTTGATGAACACCTGGCCGAAGCGGCGCCAGATGGCGATGCCGCGGGGCGAGTCGAACTCGTCGGTGCGGCCATAGCTGACGATGTACTGCAGTTCCGGGTCGAACATGTGGACCTGGTTGTTGACCGAGTCGGTGACGTAGACGTTGCCGTGAATATCGAAGGCGCAGTAGGCGAACCCGGCCCGGGCCAGGCCGACGCGGCGGCTGTCGCTTCGCTTCACCAACTGGCCGGAGAGGCTGACCTTGTTGACGCGCGTGCCCGCGCGGTCGATCACCACGGCGTGGTGATGGCCGTACTCGTTGGACTCGGCGTGGCGGTCGAGCACGGCGATGCCGGTCGGCCCCTCGAGCCCGGCCGGCCACTCGTGGCGCACCGCGCCCTCCGTGTCGAACACCACCAGCCGGTCGTTGCCGGTATCGGTGACGTAGACGTTGCCGCGCGAGTCGAGGTCAACGCCGTGGGGGCGCGACAGGCCGTGCTCGAGAGTCGAGACCCAGCCGACCTCCTGGTTCGAGTACTTCAGCCGGGCGACGCGGTTGTTGTCGGTGTCGGCGACATAGACGTCGCCGGCCGGGTTGCAGCAGATGCCGCGGGGTCGTTTGAACTGGCCGGTGTCGGAGCCGGTCGTGCCGTAGAGGCCGGGCCGAAGCAGCTTGACGTTGTACAGCACCTGGCCGGTGCCGGAGTTGACGCCGAACATCGTCAGGATGTGGTCGTCGCGGCCGGTGGTCGGGTCGTCCTCTTCGACCATCTTGGCGCCGCACATCCCCTGCGGGTCGTCCACCCGGAACTGGCTGCCGAGGTACATCTTGATGTAGAAACCGCCGATGCGCTGGAACCCGAGCGTGTGGCTGAATGGCGGCACGAGCAGGGTCGTTGGCTCGTCGGGCGCGCCGAGCAGCGCGAGCAGCAGGAACAGGCTCATTCAGAAGATACTATCGGTCGGCCCAAGGCAGTCAAGGATGTCGGGCTAGCGGGCCGAATCGCGGGCCGCTGCCAGCACCGCCGCGAAGCGCTGGTTCACCGGCCCGCCCAGTTCCTGGGTTCGGTCGAGCGCCCGGGCCGCCTCGTCGAGCCGGCCGAGCCGGTAGAGAGCGACCGCGCGGTTGTGATGAACCACCGGGTTGTCGGGCTCGGACTCGACCAGCCCATCGTACAGCGATAACGCCTCGGCGTACCGCTCCTGGCGCTGGAGCACGGTCCCCTCGGCGAACCGGTACTTCGGTTCGGCCGGGTCGAGTTCGACACAGCGGCGGAACGCGGCGAGCGCGTCGTCAAGCCGGCCGAGGGCCTCGTAGGCACGACCGAGGTGATAGCAGCCGGTCGCCGGCGCGGCGCGCGCCCGGGCGGCGGTCTCGAGCAGGGGCAGGGCCTCGGCCGGCCGGTCCTGGCCGAGCAGGATGATGCCGAGATTGCGTGCCGCCTCGGGATGGTCCGGGCTGGCCTCGAGCGCGGCGCGGAACTGGCGGGCGGCGGCGGCGGTGTCGCCGTCGGCGTACAGGCTGGCCCCGAGGTTCACGAGGCTCTGGGCTCGCTCGGCCGTACCGCTGCCGCGCGGGATGGGGAAGAAGGCCAGCGCGGCGAACAGCGCGACCAGGACCAGGTTGAGCGCCAGCTTGCGCCACCGGCGGGCGCGGGCGTGGTCGAACAGGGTCACCGCCGTCGCGCCGGCGAACGGGAACAGCATCGCGACGGCGGGCAGCCGGTATCGGGCCAGCACGAAGAAGGCGACGACGCTCAGGGCGTGCAGGCCGAAGAACAGGGCCAGGACCCGGTGCGCGCGCGACCGGCGCCACGACGCGAGCATCCCGGCCGCGCCCAGGGCGAATACCAGTCCGAACCCGACGAGCGGCAGGCGCAGCACCCACGACCAGTCCGCGACGAACCGGATGTCGTGGTTGTCCGGCACCTCGAAGTCGTTGAAGTAGAGCAGTGCCTTGCGACCCAGCAGACCGAGCCAGCCGTCAAAATCGGAGCGGAGCCGGTCCAGGGTCCGGCTGACGTACCAGCGCGACCGTTCGTTGAAGCCCAGCTTGCGGCCGGCCTCGGACTCGGCGTGGCGGGCGAGGTCGGTCTCTTCGAACGCCGGGTTGGCGCGCACCCATTCCGGCGCCTCGTACTGGCCGGTGCGGTTGTGCGGGCCATTGCCGATGTAAAGGTTCTGGCCGGCCTGGGTGGTGGTGAGCACGAACTCGCGGGCCAGCACCGAGTTGCGAAACGACACCGGCGCGACGACCAGCAGCACGCCGGCGAGCGCGAGCCCGGCCCGGGCGAGCCGGGGCCGTTCCAGCGCCCAGTACAGGGCCACAAGCGGGGCGAAGAGCAGCAGGTTGGCCCGCACCAGGCAGGCGAGGCCGAGCGCGACCCCGCAGGCCGCGGGCCAGGCGAGAGACTTCGACTCCCGGGACCGGGCCACGGTCCACGCAGCTAGCGCCACCAGGAATACCGCCAGCGCGGTCTTTTCGACCAGCCCCTCGTAGAAGATGAACGGCCGGTAGAGCGCGGCCGCGGCCGCGGCCACGAGCGCCGCCCGGCGGTCGAACAGCCGGCGGCCGGTGTCATACACCAGCAGCACGACTCCCAGCCCGAGCAGGAGCTGGAGCAGGTAGACGGCGACCAGGGAATGGCCGAACAGCCCGTAGACCCCGGCCAGGAACCAGGGATAGAGCGGGTCCTGGTAGTAGGGCCGGGCCGGCACCGAGCCGTCGAGGATGGCGCGCGCCGCGGAGTCGTAGGCCTGGCCGTCAATCATCGGCCGGTCGAAAAAGGGCGCGTCGGCGATGTCAACGAGGTGCAGGACCCGGGGCAACAGCGCGAGCACCAGCAGCCCGGCGATGAGCAGCCAGCGGTTCGGGGACGGCGGCTTCGGGTCGGCCGGTCGGCGCTTCACCGGCCGATTCTAGGCATCCGGGCGCTGCTGTCCAGCCCCGGCCGGCTGCAGATGGAAGTTGCCGTCCTTTCAGCACTTGACAGCCGATGTCAATATCCTATACTGACTCGTGCGTCGGACTCGTTACCCGGCGCTCCCGGGAACCCGGCACGGGCAACCGGCTTCCGGGACCCGCCCTTGCACAGGGCACTGGGTTACTGCCCTCAAAGCCAGCCTGGACAAAACTCCAAGGAGGACTGGATGAG
>JAFGQF010000131.1 GCA_016935775.1 Caldifarciminota bacterium | reverse complement strand
CAGCTCTTCGGGGCGCGGATGGAATTCGTCGGGTACGCGCTGCCTACCCGGGAGTACGGCACTTTCGGAATCACCCTGCTCAACTGGGGAGCCGAGGGACTCGACTCGCGCACCGAACGCAACGAGCCCTACGAGAACTTCTGGGCGATGGAAAACGCCCTCATCGCGTCCTACTGCTACAGCCCCTGGAACAACCTCGGGTTCGGTGCCAACCTCAAGCTGGTGACCAAGAACATCGCCCAGATGTCGGACATCGGCTTCGGAATCGATGCTGGTGCGCTGCTGCGCTGGCCCGGCCCGTTCAGCTTCGGCATTACGGCCCAGAACCTCCTGGCCCCGACGCTGTTGCTCAACCGCACGCCCGAGGACTTCCCGAGAGTGCTGCGCGCCGGCGCCGCGGTCCGGCTGCTCGACGACCGCGTCACCGTCACCGCTGACGTCACGATGCCGATGCTCTGGGACCGCGACGAGTCGGGCAACCCGGTCCGCGAGTTCACCCCCACCCTGACACCGCACGGCGGCGTCGAGCTCGACCTGGTCCCGGGCATCCTCGTGCCCCGCATCGGGCTCGACCCGAACGATGTCAGCGCCGGGATCGGTCTGCATCGCTCCTGGGGTAAGGCCGGTATCGGAGTCGACTACGCGGTTCTGCTCCACCACGCGTCCAACTACCGCCTGCCGATAACGCACAAGCTCGGGCTGTTCGTGACCTTTGCCGGCTTCCGGGTCTGGATCGACGCCCAGCCGGCGGTCTTCAGCCCGACGCCGGACAACGCCCAGAATGTCCTGTGGATGGACGTCCGGGTCCAGAGCCGCCGCCCGGCGAAGCGCTGGCAGATCCTGATCAGGAACGGCTACGGCGAGATAGTCCGGACCTTCCAGGGCTGGGAAGCGCCGCCGCTCCGTCTCAGCTGGGACGGGCTCGACGATGTCGGCCGGCTGGTAGCCGACGGCCGCTACGACTACGAGATCCTCGTCATCGACCAGCGCAACTCGCCGCTCGACTGCTCCGGTTTCCTGACCGAGGTCCGGACGCGGGGGCCCCAGGGCCGGATAGAAATCCGGCCGGGCGAGTAACCCGCCATGTGGTTGCTCCTGCTCGTCGCCCTGACGGGTGCCCTCACCACCGACCAGTCCCGGGTTCTCGTCGAACGGTACAACCGGGTCCAGGCATCGATCGAGGAGTCGGACTACTCGCGCGCGGCCGGCGAACTCAACGGCATGGTCCGCGACTTCGGCGGCAGCGAGTTCGGCGACGAACTCCGGTTTGCCTTGGCCGAGACCTACTTCAACCTCGGCCAGTATCAACGGTCGCTCGGCACCTTCCGCCAGTTGCTCGACTCTCCCCGCCACGGCTACATCCGGCCCGAGGCGATGTACGGCGCGGCGCTCTGCTACATCATGCTCGGCAACCACGCGCAGGCCCGGCTGATGCTCGAAGACCTCTCCAAGCAGGGCGGCTACGACCGTGATGACCGGACCGCCTTCGCCTTCGGCGTGCTGAGCTACTTCCAGGGCGACTACCGGCTCGCCATCGAGCGCCTCTCGGGGCTCACGATGCCCGAGGCACGGTTCTTCCTCGCTAAATCCCACAGCCGGGAAGGCAAGCCGCTGCAGGCGCTGCTGGAGTTCAAGGAGATCACCTCCGAGGTGCCGAACACGCCACTGGCGACAATGGCCCATTTCGCGGCCGGCCAGGCGCTATTCCTCAATCACGACTTCGACGGGGCGCGGGCCAAGTTCCAGTTCTTCATCGACGAGTTCCCGGCCTCCGGCCTCGCCGACTACGCACACTACTTCCTCGGCTGCGCGCTGATCGCGCGCGGCGACCACGCCGCCGCCACCGAACACCTGCTGCCGCTCACTCGGCACCGTGATAACTTCCTTGCCGCCCATGCCGGCTACTTCATCGGCTACGCGGAGATGGCATTGGGCAAGCCGGAAGACGCGGTGGAACGATTCCAGCGAGTCCGGGCCAACTACCCCAACACCAAGATCGCGAGCTTCGCCAATCTCCAGCTCAGCCAGGCGATGCTAGCAACCGCCGACACAGTCCAGACCCTGTTGTCTACCAGCCAGCTGGCCGGGATGTTCCGCACCGGCGAGCTGTCCGGAGTGGGCAACTACCTCTCCGGCGTGATATTCTACCAGACCGGCGAGTACGCCGGCGCGGCCGGGCAGTTCGAGACGATCCTCACCCGCTATGCCGAGACCGCCCTGCGCGAGCCAGCCGCCGCGATGCTGCTGCTCTCGCTGAACACCGCCGGCCAGTTCGAGAAGGCCGTGGCCATCGGTGCCAAGTACGTGGCCGACTACCCGGGCGACACCACCGCCTGGCGCGCCCGGACGCTGTACTTCCTGGCCGACGGCCTCTACTACTATCGCAAGTACCACGAGGCCGATGCGCACTACCAGCGGGCCTACACCCTGGACGCAAGTGCCGACATCGCCCCCTACGCTCGCCTGGGACGCTGCTACTGTCTCTATCACCTTGGCCGGCTCGAGGAAGCCGCCGGCGGGTTCAAGGGCCTGCTGGCGGCCCGGACCACGGACACCCTCTACACCATCAGCGCCTACCTCGGCTACGGCTACAGCCTGTTCAACAAGGGCGACTTCCTCGCCTCCCTCGACGTGTTCGAGGCCCTGTCCAACACATTCCCCGACAACGAACTGGCCTCGGTGCCCGGCCACTTCTACTCGGGCTACTGCTACTACCAGCTGGAGTACTACGGTCAGGCGGTTGATGCCTGGACGCTGCTGATGAACAAGTACCCGGAGGGCAACCAGAAAGTGCCGGAGGCGGCCTTCAGGACCGGCGACACCTACTTCAAGGCTCTCGAGTACGACAAGGCGCTTGCCGCCTTCGCGTTCGTTGTCGAACGCCACCCGGCCTCCGAATACGCCCCGCCCAGCCAGGCGCTCATCGCCCAGTGCTGGTACAACCAACGCCGCTACCTCGACGCGGTTCGCGAGTACCAGAAGTTCCTCGACCTCTACCCGTCCGACCCGCAGGGCCCCAGCGTCCGCAAGAGCCTTGAGAACAGCTACTACCTGGCCGGCCAGGAAGACTCGCTGGTCATGGAGGACTTTCTCAAGCGCTTCCCGCAGTCGGACATGGCGGCCCAGGGTCAGTACGACAAGGGCAAGGCGCTGTTCGATGCCGGCCGATACGAAGAAGCGGCACTCGAACTCCAGAAGACGGTTGTCAACTTCCCGGGCTCGCTGCTGGCCGGCGACGCGCAGCTCCTCACCGCCGAGTCCTACGCCCAGGCCGAGGACTGGAAGCAGGCGGCGCGCGCCTACCGCAAGTTCCTGGACTACTTCCCCGAGCACGAGCAGCAGGCCGGCGCCTGGTTCAACCTCGGGACCGCGCTCTTCAACGTCGACGACTACGCCGAAAGCCTGACCGCCTTCCAGCGCATCCTCGACGACCACGGCGACTCGGAGTACGCCGAGAGCGCGCAACAGAACATCGAAATCTGCCGCAAGCGCCTCGGCGCCGGCGTGGTCGAGGAGAATCCGCCGGAGTCGGGTTCCGGTATCGCCCCGGAGTCACCGCCCGAGGCTGAAGGTTCATCCCAAGGAGGACAGCAATGATAATGGGCCAGTCCCTGGTCGAAGTATTCAAGGGCAGCTTCGTGATGGTCATCCTGCTGGTTGCGTCCATCGCCGCGCTGGCTCTGACCATTGAACGTCTCTGGTATTTCTGGCGCAACCGGTTCAACCCCACGAAGTCACTGCTCGAGCTGCGGCGAATCCTGGGGACGTCCGGCCCGGCGGCCGCCCTTGACTGGGCCAGGACCCAGAAGAACCCGCTCGGCCGGCTCTTTGCGCTGGCGCTCGAGAACATGTCGCTCTCCGGCGACGAGGTCTCGGACCTGCTCTACAGCACGATTCTCACCGAGCGGGTCCGTTACGAACGGCTGCTCGGCGGTCTGGGCACGCTTGCCAACGCCGCCACCCTGCTGGGTCTTCTGGGCACGGTGGTGGGGCTGATCCAGGCCTTCGGCAACATCGCCGCCACCGGCTCGGGCGGACCGGCGGTCATCTCCGGCGGCATCGCCCAGGCGCTGCTCACCACTGCCTTCGGCCTGATCATCGGGATCCCGACGCTGTTCTTCTACAACTACTTCTCCAAGAAGGCAGCCGACAACTCGATGACCCTCGAAAGCACGACCGACCGGCTGATCGTCATGCTCGAACGCTACAAGAAGCGCGGCGGCCCGGCCGAACCCGCCACCGGCACGGCCCCGAGGGCAAGGCCCGAACCGCAGCCGGCCCCGGCGCCCGCGCCCAAGCCCGAGGAGAGCTGGGAGTTCTAGTGCGCCGTCGCACGCGGGGCAGGCAAACCTCGACCGAGCTGAACCTGACCTCGCTCGTCGACATCGCCCTGTCGCTTGTCATCGGCTTCATCGTCGCAATCCCGTTGTTCTTCGAGACCGGCATCTTCGTATCGGCACCGGGAGTCGCCCGTGCCGGGGCTGCCGAGGAAGGTTCGGACATCAAGGCCAACGTCTACATCGCCGACGACGGGACAATCCTCCTCAACGAATCGCCGGTAAGATTCGAGCAGCTGCGCGAGCTGCTGCCCAAATTGCTTGCCCGCAGCGTCGAGCGCAAGGTCGTGGTTGCGTCGGGCGAGCAGGTGAAGTATGATATCGTGATGCGAGTGCTTGATATCGCCAAACAGTCCGGCGCCGCCGACCTTGCCCTGCTGCGCAAGAGGAGAGCCCGGTGAAATCAACCAACATCGACATCCTGCCGATGGCCGCCGTCGGCCTGATTCTGGTCCTGGCCATGATGGTCATAGCGCCGATGGTGATGTCGCACAACGATACGCCGGTGGACGTCCCCCAGACCCGGACCGCCGAACGCAAGGTTGAGGAAAACACCACCATCACCTACACCGACGACGGTCGTCTCCTGCTCAACGACAAGCCCTGTCCCGACCTCGCCGAGGTCGAGACGCGGCTGGAGATGGAACTCGTCCGCGACCCGTACGTGCTGGTCGTGGTACGGGCAGACAAGGATGTCTACCACTCGCAGGTTCTGGACATCCTGGCGGCCGCCCGCCGGGCCGGAGCGATGCGCATTGCCTGCGCGACCAAGAAGATGCAGGAGGACTGATGAACGGCCAACGGTCCATCGCCATCGACCTGGCAATCGCCCTCTCCACCGCCGCCCACATCGGGATGTTCTTCCTCTTCTCACGGGCTGCGCCGACCGCCGACGCCTGCTACGACCTCCAGGAAGTCACCTTCATGGACGTCACCTACCGGCCCGAGGTCGCCAGAATCCTCCCGAAGATCCAGTCGGGCGGCGGTGGCGGCGAAGTGAGCGACGTCCCGACCTACGCCGCCGGCATCGCGGCCGAGGACATCCCGGCAATCGACATGAACGCGACGCTGGAGCGCGACCACAGCCAGGCCAGGATCGACCTCGACCGCTATGAGCTTGACCGCGGCGGCAGCATGGACGTGATCAACCTCGGCGGCAAGGGGTCGAACCTGTCGACCGACGAAATCCTCGCCCAGGCGCCGGTGCCGCTCGCGCGCGGCCTGGACCGCGGACAATCCGGCCCCGGCGGGCTGCGCGGGGTTCCCGGGGTCAGGGCCCCGGCCGCCCAACTCCAGATCGAACACCGCGCGCTGGCCAAAGCACCGACCCGGGCCCTTCCGGAGATGGCGACCCGGGACCTGCCCCAGGTCTCGGGCCCGGTCACCAAGGGCACGAACTTCATGGTCGCCGGCCCGATCTCCCAGCGCGAAATATCGCGGCGCGTCGTGCCCCGCTACCCTCAGTGGGCTGTCCAGCGTCGAATATCGGGTACGGTCGTTGTCCGGATATGGGTCTCCCCCAACGGCAGGGTCAAGGGAAGCCCCCAGGTCGAGACCAGTTCCGGCTACCCGGACCTCGACCAGGTGGTCGTCGGAGCGCTCAAGGACTGGGAGTTCGCCCCGCTTGGCCCGGACGTCAAGTCCGAAGACCAGTGGGGAGTCATAACCTTCAAGTTCACCCTGTCCTGACGTGACACTGCTATTCCTGGCACTGCTACTCGGCCAGGCCCCGGTTGACGGGGCTCCCGCCGCGACCCCGGGTGACCGGCACGGTCTCGGTGAGGAGGTCATCACCGCCCAGGCCGAGGTGAAGATTGCCGACATCAAGTACTACTTCGCCCCGCAGATCGACCCGTTCTCGCCGATCAACGACCTGCTCGTGCCCGACGACTTCGTGTTCGACGAGGCGCTGTACCGGACCATCGACTCACTGACCGTTCCGCACCATTTCACCCGGTCATCCTACCTGCGGGTCCCGGTCGAGCGCGACTTCATCTACAACGACATCATGGTCTTCCTGCCCAGCTTCGAGCGCCGGGTCGCGACCTGGGAACTGGTCGTCTCCAATTCCATGGGCGAGACGGTCCGTCGCGTCAGCCACCGCGGCCACCCGCCGGCGATGATGTCGTGGGACGGCCGTGACGACTCGGGCGAGCCGATTGCAACCGGTGAGGTCTACAGCTTCACCTTCAACGCCTACGATGCGCAGGGCAACCAGACGCGCATTCCGGGCGAGCCGCGTCGCATCAACGGTCTCGTTTCACAGCAGGGCAACGAGTGGGTCGTGTCGATCGCCGCCGACCGGCTTTTCGTCGAAGGCAACTCCCGGCTGCTCGGGGATGCCGGGCCGCGGCTTGATGAGGCCGCCAACATCATCCGCGAGAAGTACCGGAAGGAAGTCGTCGCATACGTCTACTCCGAACAGGAACGGCTCTCCACCGAGCGGGTCAACGTCATCAAGGCCGAGCTCGCCCGCCGGCTGGTCCTGCCCGAAGGTGTGCTCAAGGTCGCGCCCCGTTTCATCCCCGGACTCAAGCCCAAGCTCTCCAAGGTCGAAATCCACATCCTGTAACGGACTCAGCGGGCA
Source organism: Caldifarciminota bacterium (assembly GCA_016935775.1). Classification (GTDB taxonomy): domain Bacteria; phylum Hydrothermota; class Tepidihabitantia; order Tepidihabitantales; family Tepidihabitantaceae; genus DSBX01. Next base: position 4,393 of record JAFGQF010000131.1, on the reverse strand, counting down.
GACACGCCCGCAAGGCAACCGGACCGGCCCCTGGGGCGAACCGCCTGCCGGCTACGCCGTTGCCAGCTCCAGTCCGCGGTCGAAAGCCACGAGATTGAGTTCGACGAACTCCGGCTTGACCATCTGCCGGACCATCTCCCGGCAGGCATCCTCCCCGAACGGCAGGAATCCGCTGACCGCTCCCAGCATCACGACGTTCTGCACCCGCTGGTTGCCCAGCTTGAAAGCCGCGGCAAAGGCCGGCACCATCAATCGCTTGCCGACCCTTCGCGCGATGCGCTCATCAAGGTCGGCGTCATCGGCACCCGGCACCAGCCCAAGCTGCACCGGCACCGGCTCCAACCGGTAGTCATCGTAGACCAGCCGGCCGTCCGGGGCGAGGAAATGCAGGTAGCGCACCGCCTCGAGCTTCTCGAAGGCGACCAGCAGGTCGGCCGTGCCTTCCTCGATCAGCGGCGAGGCTACCCGGGGACCGAACCGAACATGGGTATTGACGCTCCCGCCCCGCTGCGCCATTCCGTGAACCTCGCTCTTCTTGACGTCCAGCCCTGACTCGAGGGCGATGTTGGACAGCAGCTCCGAGAACAGGATAACCCCCTGCCCCCCGACTCCGGCAATCAGGACGTTCACGAGATCGCTCCCTTGGGGCAAACGTCGGCGCACATCCCGCACCCGGCGCAGAGGGTCGCGACGATGTGCGACTTGCCGTCCTTCATCGTCAGCGCCGGGCAACCAAGCCGGAGGCAGGTCTTGCACGCCACGCACTTCTCGCGGTCAACGCTCTTCGGCGGGTCCTGCAACCTGACCAGCAGCGCGCACGGGCGCTTCGACACGACCACTGCCGGTCCCGGCTCCTCGAACAACTCGCGCAGCCGCTTGCGCGTCTCGGTCGGCCGGTAGGGGTCGACCTCGACCACCTTTTCGATTCCGCAGGCGCGGGCGAGCCTGGCGGTGTCCACTTCGACGGTCGGCTCACCTGAAAGCGTCCGGCCGGTGCCGGGGTGCTGCTGGTGACCCGTCATCCCGGTGGTCCGGTTGTCGGCGATGATGGTAATCACGTCGCTCTTGTTGTAGGCCGTGTTTACCAGCCCGGTTATCCCCGAATGAAAGAAGGTCGAGTCGCCGATGATCGCGACGCGGCGTCGCTTGTCGTCCTTGCCCAGCGCCTTGTCGGCGCCGTGGGCAAACGTGATCGACGCTCCCATGTCGATGCAGCTGTCCATCGCCTCGTGCGGCGGCAGCGCGCCCAACGTGTAGCAGCCGATGTCGCCGCCGACGATGACCGGCTGGCGCTGCAGGGCGTAGAACAGCCCGGCGTGCGGGCAGCCCGGGCAGAGCGCCGGCGGTCGGTTGGGCAGTCCCTGCTCCGGCTCGGGCGGGGGTTCCGACTCGGTCAGCGACCGGCGGACCACGCGCGGGCTCAACTCGTGCCAGCGCGGCAGCCGGTCCTTACCGGTGACCGCCAGGCCCAGCGCCCGGACCTGCAGCTCGATGAACGGATCGGTCTCCTCCACAGCCACCAGCTCGCTCACCCCGGCGGCGAAACGTCGAACAAGCTCGACCGGGAACGGGTGCACCATCCCCAGCTTCAGGAAAGACGCCCCCGGGAACACCTCGCGGGCGTACTGGTAGGCGACACCGTCACAGATGATGCCGAGGTTGCTGTCGCCCGGCTCAGCCCGGTTCCACGGGGTCTTCTCGGCGTAGGCCCGGAGCCGGTCAACCCGGCCCTCGAGGTCCACGTGGCGGGCGCGGGCAAAAGCCGGCAGGATGATTGTCTTGGTCGGCCGCTTCACGTAGCCGCGCGGCGGGTGCTCGGCACGCTCACCCAGTTCGACCACCGTGCTCGAGTGGGCGATGCGGGTCGTGATCCTGAGCAGCACCGGGATGTCGAACTCCTCGGAGATGTCAAACGCCAGCCCGGTCAGGTCCTTTGCCTCCTGGCTGTCGGACGGGCAGAGCACCGGCACCTTGGCCGCCATTCCGTACCAGCGGTTGTCCTGTTCGTTCTGCGAGGAATGAAGCCCCGGGTCGTCGGCCGTCACCACCACCAGGCCGCCGTTCGAACCGATGTAGGCCGCGGAGAAGAACGGGTCGGCGGCGACGTTCAACCCGACGTGCTTCATCGCTGCCAGCGACCTGACTCCGCTTGTCGCGGCCCCGAGCGCGACCTCGAGCGCCACCTTCTCGTTGACCGACCACTCGCAGTAGACGCCGTCGTAACCGGCGAGCGATTCCAGTATCTCGGTCGAGGGCGTCCCCGGGTAGGCGGCGGCGACGCGACAGCCCGCTTCCCAGGCGCCGCGCGCTATCGCCTCATCGCCGGACAGCAACTTCCTGTTCATAGGACCGCTCCCGCTCGCGGCCGGAGAGCACCGACATCAGCCGGGTGGCCAGGGCCGGCATCTCCTCCTCGCCCGGGAAGACGAACACCTTCGAACTGATGAACTTCGTCCACTTGCGCAGGTCCTGCACCAGCCGCTTTGATTGAGCAAGCCCGCCGGTGATGACAACCGCGTCAACCTTGCCTCGACAGGTGACCGCGCAGGCGCCCATCTCGCGGGCAATCTGGTAGACCATCGCGTTGTAGACCAACTCGGCCTGGGGGTTGTGCCGCGCCAGCAGCTTCTCGACCTCGCGCATGTCGTCGGTGCCCAGGTAGGATATCAGCCCGCCGCGGCGCTGGACAAGGTCAAGCACCTCGCGCTCCGGGTACCGGCCCGAGAAACAGAGCCGGATCAGCCCGGACAGCGGCAGCGTTCCCGAACGCTGGGGCGAGAACGGCCCGTCATCGTTGGCGTTGGACGCGTCCACCTGCCGGCCGTTGACGTGGGCCGCGACCGTGATGCCGGTGCCCAGGTGGACGACCACGAAATTCGACCGGTCGTAGCGCTTCTTGAGCTTCGCAGCGGCGAGCTGGGCCACGGTCCGGCAACTCAGGGCATGGCTCAGCGCCCGGCGCCGAACTCCCTTGAGCCCGGTGAGCCGGGCGATGTCCCAGAGCTCGTCGGTGGACTCCGGGTCCACGAAGTATGCCGGCACGCCCAGCTCCTCGCTGAGCTCGTATGAGACCAGCGGCCCGAGCAGCGAGGGGTGGATTGACTGGATCTTCCCGCGCCGGATGTCGGACACCAGTCGCAGCGTCACGCGGTAGACACCGCCGCGCAGCGGCATCAGCGGACCGCCCCGGGTCACGATGGCGTCGAGCGACGCCCGGTCAAACCCGTGCCGGTCCAGTGCTTCGAGCACCGTCTGCTTGCGCAGGCGGTACTGGTCGAGCACCAGCTTGTAGCGGGCAAGAACGGTTGCCGGGTGCTGGATGTTCTCCTGGAGCACGCAGCGAGTGTCGTCGAATACGGCGACCTTGGTCGAGCCGCCGCCCGGATTGATAGCAAGGATTACCATTGGGCCGACAGTATATACAACGAGCCAAGATTTGTCAAGAAGAGACGAGCGGTGCCGGGCTCAGCCGCCCAGCCCGGCGAAATGCCGGGCGATGGCGGCATCGTAGCCGCTGGTCAGCTCGAAAGCCCGGCGGGCCAGCTCCCGGCGCAGTTCCGGCCCGACCGCGCCGCGCGCCCGGAGCTCATCGGCAACCGGCCCGTAGTGCTCCGGCCCGGGCACTACCGTCACGTGGTCGTGGTTCTTGGCGGCGGCTCGCAGGAGCGTAACCCCGCCAATATCAATCAGTTCCACAAGCTCAGGGTGCGCAAGACCCCTCGCCAAGCCCTCCTCGAAAGGGTAGAGATTGCACACCACGATGTCAATCGGCGGGACCGTGTCGTCCTTGCGAGTCGTCAGGATTCCGCCGGCAATCAACGGGTGCAGGGTCTTGACCCGGCCGCCGAGAATTTCAGGCGAGCCGGTGTAGTCCGATATCTCGGTCACCGGCACATCGGCCGCGCGGATGAGTTGTGCGGTCTTGGAGGTGGACAGCACCTGGTGCCCGGTATCGCGCAGGACCCGGGCGAAGTCAACGACCCCGGTCTTGTCCCAGACCGACACGACCGCCCGGCGCGGGTGCATCAGGCCCCAAACTTCCTGAGCCGGCCGGCGTGGGCCAGCATCAGCGACATCGCGTGCCGGGCCTCGAACATGCCCAGGTTGCCGCGTATGCACGCCCGCTCGCCGAACTCCTCGATGCTCACCTGGGGCCGCACCCAGGGCGAATACAGCAGGAAGGGCACCGAGTGCCAGGAATGCCCGGCCATCACCGCCGGGGTCGAGTGGTCGCCGGTCACGCAGAACACGTCGTACTCCAGCTCAAGCAACCGGGGCAGGACCTCCTCGTCGAACCGCTCGAACAGCTCGACCTTGCGGTCAAAATCGCCGTCCTCCCCGGCCTTGTCAAAGTCCTTGAAATGCAGGTAAATGAAATCGTACCGTTCCCGGT
>JAFGQF010000130.1 GCA_016935775.1 Caldifarciminota bacterium | reverse complement strand
GTCGCGACCGATGACTCGTTCAGCACGGTCCTGACCTCCTCCTCCATCACGCACAGCTCCTCGAACGCCTGCTGCACCCGTTGCGCCATCACCGCCCGCCTGTCCGCCAGTGTCGCGGCCACCCGCTCGACGTTGAACTTGGCCTGCCACGCCGCCATCCGCTTGTCGCTGTCAACCGCCATTATATCCTCCTCTCGGTTCGGTCCTCGTTCTGACTTCGCTGTTCAGCGTTCTGACTTCTGCCTTCCGCCTTCTGCCTTCGTTCTCCTGTCCCCTGCTGTCATCCTGAACGCAGTGAAGGATCTCAAGCTACCACGGCGCGAGACCTGCGAGATTCTAGGAACTCCGTAGAACGCAGCACGCTCCGCTCAGAAAGACAGCAGGTGGGCTGGTTGCCTGCGCTTCTCACTTCACCGTTCTGCCTTCTGCCTTCTGCCTTCGCCTCCTCCCCTTCCGCTCACCCCCTCTGTCCCTTCCCTCTTTCCGTTCCTCCATTTGCCCGGTTAGACCGCGATTCCGCCCCCGCCTAACGGCTGGCCCGAACTTCCCGTCTTCCGCACCCGACCCCTCGACCACTTGAACCCTCGATAGATTAGAGCCCTTTCGCCCCGGTCTTGTGACCGGGAGTCGCATTCTGTCGGCTTCCCGGACCTGGAATCCGAATCGCAAGTCAGCCCGGAGGTCACCCCCCTGTCAATGACTCGGCTCGCACGAAGACCAAAGATGACCCTTGGCCGCCGGCCCGAGACCGCCCTTGGACGACAAGCGAACCGGTGCTCAAACTGACCCGACAGCCGCCTGCTCGCGGCCGGTCAGAAAGCGAGGGCAATCGGCAGGCCCGGACCGCGGTTAAGACTCGCTGTGAGCGGGGAATGAAGTTCCCGGTTGAGACCCGCGTTGCACCGAGGGGAAGTTCTCGGACCGGGCGACCAGCCGGCACCGGCCCCGCGAGACTCTGCTCATCGGCGCAGGGCCCTGCGTGCGGCCGGTCAGCAGGATACTGCGCTTGGCCGGTTGACTTGTCCCCGCCTTGTCATACCATTGACCCGATGAGCGTTCTCCGATTCTTGTTCGGCGACATCGGGCTGAAGATACTCGCCCTGCTCATTGCCGCGTTCATCTGGTTTATCGCGGTGCTCAACCGCGAGTACGTCACGAGCTACCGCGTGCCGGTTTCGCTCGACAATGTCGAGACTCGCAAGATCATCTCCGAGTTCGAAACCCGGCACGCCGAGGTGGCCATCGCCGGCAAGGGCAGCGACCTCGTGACACTGCGACTCAAAACCCCGAAGTTCAGCCTGACCGTGCCCGAGGGGCGCGCCGGCATAATGCAGCTCCGGCTCAACGCCGCCGACCTCGACCTGCCCGCCGGGCTGTCGGTTCGCGGAATGACGCCGGAATTCGTGGAACTTCGGCTCAACGAGGTCGGCACGCGGGCCGTCGCGGTGGACGTGCCGACGCGCGGCCGGCCGGCCGAAGGCCTGACCATTGCCGCGATCCGGCCGGTGACCCGGGTCGAGATTGTCGGACCTGAGGACGAGGTCCGGCTCTACTCCCGGGTCTACGCCGAATCGCTGGACCTCGGCCGGGTGCGAGCCTCCGATACCCTCACCCTGCGGGTGATGCCGCCCGACGCCGAGGGCTTTTCCACCAACCCGGAGACGGTCCGGGTGGTTGTCGAAGTCGAAAAGGAGGCGGCCCGGATATTCCTCGGCGTCCGCGTCGTGCCGGCCGCGCCCGAGAGCCGCGACGTCACGGTCGAGCCTGACGTCGCCCAGATTGTCGTCGCCGGACCGGCATCGCGGCTGGACGACCTCAAGCCGGAACAGGTCCGGGCGCGGGTCGAGACGGCCGGGCTCGAACCGGGCGAGCACCGGTTCGCCGCCGACATATCGCTGCCTGCCGAGTTTCGCCTTGTCCGCTGCGAGCCGGCCCGGTTCCGGGTCACGATTCGCTGAGCGGTCACCCCTTGCTGACGCTCGGCATCGAAACCTCCTGCGACGAGACCGCGGCCGCGGTGCTCGATGGCCGCACGACGGTCCGCTCGAGCGTGGTTTCCTCACAGTTCATCCACGCAAACTACGGCGGCGTGGTTCCCGAGCTGGCGGCGCGCGCCCACGCCCGCCTGATCGTGCCGGTCGTCCGGAACGCGCTGGCCGCCGCCGCCTGCCGGCCGGCCGACCTCGGATGCGTCTGCGCCACCCACGCCCCCGGCCTGATGGGCGCGCTGCTGGTCGGCCTGCCGTTCGCCAAGGCCCTGGCCTGGAGCCTGGAGATACCATTCGTCGGCGTCAACCACCTCGAGGGCCACGTGTTCGCGCTCCGGCTCAGCCACCCGGACCTGGAGCCGCCGTTCCTGGCCGCGGTCCTGTCCGGCGGACACACCGAGCTGCTCGAGGTGCACGACTGGTGCGACTACTCGGAGCTCGGCTCGACGATGGACGACGCGGTCGGCGAGGCGTTCGACAAGGTGGCCAAGTTGCTCGGGCTCGGCTACCCGGGCGGCGCCGCGCTCGAGGAGCTGGCGCGCTCGGGCAGGCCGGCCATCCGGTTCCCGGCCCCGCTCCAGGACGGCGCGCATCGCGACTCGCTCGACTTCAGCTTCTCCGGTCTCAAGACCGCGGTCCTCTACCACCTGCACGACCACCCGAACGCCAACCGAGCCGACGTCGCCTGTTCGTTCCAGGATGCGGCGATCGAAGCAGTGAACCGGCGACTGGTCCAGGCGGTCGAGCGCCGGCGGCTCGGCATCGTCGGCATCAGCGGCGGGGTCGCGGCCAACGATGCGCTGCGCCGGCGGCTGGCCCGGTCTGCGGATGAGTTCGGCTTCCGGCTGGTCGTCCCGCCGCTCGACCTCTGCACCGACAACGCGGCGATGATCGCCGCGGTCGGTGCCGAGCGGCTCGCCCGGTTCGGCCCGTCACCGCTCGACCTCGCGGCCCGGGCCCGACTGCCCATCGGCGCTCCCGGCGTTTGACCGCTGCCGGGTTCGCCGCTACAATCCGCGCGCGATGAAGCTCTACAACACGCTCACCCGGCGCAAGGAAGAACTGCGACCGGTCAGGCCGGGCCGGGTCGGCATCTACACCTGCGGCCCGACCGTCTACATGTTCGCCCACATCGGCAACTTCCGCTCGTTCCTGTTCGCCGACTTCCTGCGCCGGGGCCTCGAGTTTCTCGGCTACGCGGTGGACCACGTGATGAACATCACCGACGTCGGCCATCTCACCGACGACGAGGACTCGGGCGAAGACAAGTTCGAGCTCTCGGCCCGGCGCGAGGGCAAGAAGCCCGGGGAGATTGCCCGGTTCTACGAGGACGCGTTCTGGGCCGACGTCGAGCGCATCGGGATGCTCCGGCCGACGCGTGTCTGCCACGCCACCGAACACATCGAAGATATGATCGAGCTCGTGCGCCGCATCGAGGCCAACGGCTTCGCCTACCGGACGTCGGTCGGCCTGGTATTCGACACCGCGAAGTTCCCGGGCTACGCCGACCTCGCCCGCCTCAACCTCGCCGAGCAGCAGTTCGGCGCGCGGGTCCAAGTGGACCCGGAACGCCGCAACCCGGCCGACTTCGCGCTCTGGATTACCAACCAGCCTCGCCACCTGATGCAATGGGATTCGCCCTGGGGCCGCGGCTTCCCGGGCTGGCACCTCGAATGCTCGGCGATGTCCATCAAGTACCTCGGCGAGCGATTCGACATCCACACCGGCGGCATCGACCACATCCCGGTGCACCACACCAACGAAAGAGCCCAGAACTTCGCGGCCACCGGCCACCAGGTGGTCAACACCTGGCTCCACGGCGCATTCCTGACCGTCGGCGACGCCCGGATGGGCAAGTCCGAGGGGAATCTCATCACCCTGTCCCAGCTGGAGGAGCGCGGCTTCTCGGCCGCCGATTTTCGCTTCCTCTGCCTGACCGCGCTCTACCGCACCCCGTTGAGCTTCACCGAGGAGTCAATAACCTCGGCCCGCAACTCGCTCAGGACGCTCGTCGGGTTCGGCCGAAGCGCGCAGTCCTGGTCCGAATCGGACGATGGGGCCTGGCTCGAACCATTCCGACAGGAGTTCCGCGCCGCGGTCGAGGATGACCTGAACCTGCCCCAGGCCCTGGCCACGACCTGGAACCTCGTGCGCGAGGCCAACAAGCGGCAGGACCGCCGGGCCTGGAACCAGGTCCTGGACTTCGACCGGGTCTTCGGGCTCGG
>JAFGQF010000021.1 GCA_016935775.1 Caldifarciminota bacterium | reverse complement strand
GGCCACAGCCTGCATTCTGTCCTCTCGATGACGCGGAAAGCCGGGTTTCTCAACAGCCCCACGCTTCCCCTATTTCTAGGTCTGATTCCACTACAAACTCGTAGCGGCCCAACCGGGTCGTCGGAGCCGAGCGCGGAAACCGGCTGGGAAGCCCAAGTCTATGCGCAAGTTGGGAGTTAGCTTGCGGTTGCGGGTCTGAGGAAGGGGTACCCCGGAGCCGTCCCCGGGGCCGTCCCGCCCGCAGTCCCGGAAACAGTTCTGCGGGCCGCTCCGAAGGCCACCGGACCGGCACCCGGCCGGGCCGACCCGACTGCGGCGGGACGGACCATCCGCGCGACCGCCGGCCGAGCCGCCTGCCCGAGGGTCTGCCCGGGCGCCGGCCCGGCCGCTCCAGCGGCGGCCTGCCCGACCACTGCCCGAACCGCCCGCAGAGCAGCCCGCCCGACCCTCGCCCCGGCCATCGGCCGAGCCGTGGTCCGGGCAGTCGGCCGGACCGCGTCCCGGGCTGCGGGCGTTGCCCCGCTCCGCGCCCCTTGACTTCACCCCTGCCTTCCCGCCTCATCGCGAACGGCGCTGGGCCTGGGACACGATGAGGACAAGGATGAGGGATGAACCGCAGACAAATGACCAATGCCAAAGTCCCAAAGACCAATGAGGGCAGGGATGAGGGAGGAGGGGTGAGCAGGAGAGGAGTAGGAAAAGCGGCAGCAGGGCTGCCGCAGTCCAGAGCGCCCGGACCGGGGACACGATCCGGGTTTGGCGCAGGAGCGCCGATGGCGGGGACTTCGTCATATCATCAGGCCATTCGGAGGACCGAAAGCCGGTCATATCCCCGTCCGCTTCGCCGCGCCGGAGTTCGAGAGCGTCAAGAAGGCGGTGGTGACGAGGTAGGCGAGAGCGTCAAAGCGGCAGGGTTGCTGCCGCAGTCGAAGTGCGATTCGGGGAGAAGCGGCCCGTTCAGGCCATACTTAGGGCGGTCGCTGAGCGGCGGGTTCGGTTCGTGTCTGGCGCGGGACGTCAGGGGCGAGTTCGGGCCGATTCTGAGTCCGTCCGTGACAGTCAGGCTGTAAGGGTGAGACAAGTGCATTCTCAGGAAGGACTTGAATGTGAAGGTGGGCCGGCGGCTGATGCTGAGCTTCGTTCTGGTTCTGAGCCGAGTTATCAACAGGGGGGTGACCCCGGGTGTCATCTTGCGGCTGGCCTCCAAGGCGGGCAGGCTTGTGGGCCGCCTTTCCGAGTGCCTTCTTTCCGGCACGTCAGGTGCTTGGTCCGGCCGTGAGTTCGTTTACAGGCCAAGACCGCAATGCCCGGACGCGCCGGCCAGCCGGTGCGAAGCTAGAATAAGTCCGGGGTGGCGATGCCGAAGGCCAGGGCGAGGAGCGTGCCGAGGAAGATGAGGGCCATTATCAGGAGCTTGGACCAGTCCTGGCCCTTGATGGCGCCCATCAGCAGCGGCTCGCGCGAGAGGTAGGCCGAGGCGGCGTAGAGTTCCTCACCAATGAGGGTGTAGTCGCAGGCGGTGATGAAGAAGGGGAGCTGGCCGATGGCGTCGGTGCCGGCAATCTGGACCGCGCCGGTGGATGCCCCGGTCTCGGCAAGGATGAGCGACTCGGCCCAGAAGTAGCCGACCAGGAAGTTGGTGGCCGGCTTCTCGCGGACCATTATCCCGTCCACGCCGGCCGCGTAGGCGAACTGCTCGTTGGTGAGGAAGAAGACCATCCCGGGGTCGTAGGCGTCGGGCCGGCCGGCGGAGGTGTAGCTCTCCTTGACGATTTCCTGGGCGACGGTGAAGACGATGGGATCGGCGGTGGGCACGATGAGCTGGGTCTGGAACTGCGCGGTCCGCTTGGCCACTTCGGAGAGGATGTTGAGCGCGGCGATGGTGGCGATGTCGTCGACGGTCGAGAGGCCGGGAACGAAGAGCGTTGCGCGGCCCATCTCGGTGGCGCGGCCGAGCGCTTCCTCGACCGCGTCGAGCCCGCCGATGCGGCGGATGAAGAGCTTGCGGCCGGAACGCGCCTGGAAGGTGAAGAAGAGCAACAGGAAGGTGAAGATGAGGGTGCCGATGAGCGCGGTGAGGGTCGTCGGGTCGAACCATTGGGGAGAGCTGGTCACCGTCGCGGTCGGTTCGGAGTGGAGCACCGTGTCCGGGTAGAGCGCGGCGAGGCGGTACTGGTAGCGCGTGCCGTCGGTCACTTCGTCGTCAACCAGCCGCGCGGCCAGCGGGCCGCGGAACCCGACCCTGACCCAGGTGTCGCCCTCGGCCTGGCGTTCGACGTCGTAGCCGATGAGAGCTCCATCCTCGACCGGGTTCCAGGTGACGACGATGGCGCCGCCGCCGTCGCCCGGGTTATCGCGCGCCTCGGGCAGCGGCAGTTCGCGGCCGAGGGCGACCAGGCAGAGAAGCAGCAGGCCGGGGGCAACGAGGGTCAGTTTGAGGCGGTCCACGATTGTCTCTCTTTCTCGAGGGCCATCAGGCCCCGGCGGTCGATGCCGGTCGGGTAGCGGCCGGTGAAACAGGCGGTGCAGAAGTCGCGCGGCGCGCCCGCACCGGGCACGGCCCGGACCAGGCCTTCAAAGGTCTGGTACACCAGGGCGTCGGCGCCGATTTCGCGGGCAATCTGCCGGACCGGCTTGCGCCGAGCGATGAACTCGCCGCGGGTCATCATATCAATGCCGTAGACGCAGGGGTGGCGCAGGGGCGGGGCGGTGATGCCGAGATAGACCTTGCGCGCGCCGGCGTCGCGAACCATCGCGACGATTTCCTTCGAGGTCGTGCCGCGGACGATCGAGTCGTCCACCAGCATCACGTCGCGGCCGCGTATCTGGGAGCGCACCGGGTTGAGCTTCTGGCGGACCGACAGGGTGCGGTCGCGCGAGCCGGGCATTATGAATGTCCGGGCGATGTAGCGGTTCTTGATGAGTCCTTCGCGCAGTTCGACCCCGAGCTCGCGGGCGAGGCTGTTGGCCGCGGCGCGGGCGGTGTCGGGCACCGGCACGACGACGTCGGGCCGGATTCCCTGGCGCGCGACCTCGCGGGCCAGCTCCGCGCCGAGCCGGAGCCGGGCCTCGTAGACCTCGATGCCGTCGAGCACCGAGTCGGGCCGGGCGAAGTAGACGTATTCGAAGATGCAGGGATGGTGCCGGCCGCGGGCGACCTGGCGGGTGTGGACGCGGCGCCGGGAGTCCACCCAGACCGCTTCGCCGGGTGCGACGTCCCGGTACTTCGCGAAGCCGAGCCGGTCGAAGGCGACGCTCTCGGAGGCGAAGCAGCAGTCGCGGCCGCGGCGGGCAAAGGCCAGCGGCTTGATGCCGTAAGGGTCGCGGAAGGCCAGCAGGCCGCGGCCGTGGATGAGCGCGACGACCGAGTACGCGCCCCGGACCCGGCGGAAGACCCCGGCGACCGCCCGGAAGACCGCGTCCGGCCCGAACCGGGACGGGTTGCGGGCGAGCGAGCCGGCGAGCAGGTTGAGGATCGGCTCGACGTCGGAGAAGCTGGTGAGCTGGCGGAAGGCGCGCTGTTCGAGCTCGCGGCGCAGGTCGTAGTAGTTGGTGATGTTGCCGTTGTGGACCATCCCGATGCCGAACGGGTGGTTGACGTAGAACGGCTGGGCGTCCTCGTCCGAGCCCGG
>JAFGQF010000129.1 GCA_016935775.1 Caldifarciminota bacterium | reverse complement strand
TTCGTGAGCCAGGCGCGGCGGGCGGTCTTGACACCGTACTGCATCCAGTCGAGGTCGGCCACTGCGTGGGCGTCGGTGTTGACCGCGAGCTTGACCCCGGCCTCTTTGGCCTTGCGGGCCCAGGTGTCGGACAGGTCGAGCCGGCCGTAGAACGAGTTGATTTCCAGGATGCGGCCGTGCTCGGCGGCGCGGGCGATTACCTTCTCGAGGTCCACGTCGTAGCCGGGCCGCTTGCCGATTATCCGGCCCGAGGGGTGGGCGATTGCGTGGACCAGCGGGTGCTCGAGCGCGGCGCAGATGCGCTCGGTGACGTTCTTGCGGAAGCCCTGGTGGATTGACGCGACCAGCAGGTCGAGCCGAGCGAGCAGGGCGTCCGGGTAGTCCAGCGTGCCGTCGAGCCGGATGTCGCACTCGACCGCCTTCAGGATTCGGAACCGCTTCGCCTTCGCGTTGCACTTGTCCACCCAGTCGCAGTGGCGGCGGAGCTGGTCCGCGCTGAGCCCGCCGGCGTAGGATGCCGACACCGAGTGCTCGGCGATGGCCATGTGGGTGTAGCCGCGCGCTCGGCAGGCCTCGACCATCGCCTCGCGGGTGTCGTGGCCGTCGGACCGGCTGGTGTGCATGTGCAGGTCGCAGCGGATGTCATCGAGCGTGACGAGTTCGGGCAGCCGGTCCTCGCGAGCCGCCTCGATCTCGCCCCGGTCCTCGCGCAGCTCGGGCTCGATGAAGGGCAGGCCGACCGACCGGTAGACCTCTTCCTCGGTCGCGCCGCCGACGCGCTTGCGGCCCCGGAACACGCCGTACTCGGAGACCTTGAGTCCCTTTTCGCGGGCGATGGAGCGCAGCTTGACGTTGTGGTCCTTGGAACCGGTGAAGTACTGGAGCGCGGCGCCGAACTCCCGTGGCTTGACCACCCGTAGGTCAACCTGGCGCAGGCCGCCCGGGGTGCGAAACAGGGCCGAGGCCTTTGTCGGGCCGGAAGCGACGAGTTGCTCGATGGCCGGGTGGGATGTGAACCGCTCGACCAGGGCCGATGAGTCGTCGCCGGTGGCGAGCACGTCGATATCGCCGACCGTCTCCCGGCCCCGGCGCAGCGAACCGGCCGCGACAACCCGGCCCGCGCCCGGCGCCGAGCGGACGTGGCCGATGACGCTTGATGCCAGCTCGCCGGCCTCGTCCAGGTACATCCGCTCGCCCGCCATCTCGCCCAGCCGGATGGAGCGGCGGATGTTGTCCACCTTCTTTGCACCCATCCCGGGCAGGGACGCGACCGCGTCCGAGTCGAGCGCGGCCTTGAGCGTGGCGAGGTCCTTGACCCCGAGCCGCTCGCGCAGCAGCCGGACTGTCTTCGGGCCCATCCCCTGGAGGTCGAGCAACGCGAACAGGCCCGGGGGGATGTCTGTCAGCGCCGAATCGTACTTCTTCATCCGGCCGGTGGCGAGGTACTCGTGGATTTTCTTCGCGATGCCTTCACCGATGCCGGCAAGCTCGCGCAGCCGACCGGCGCGGTCGAGGTCGCCGACATCCTCGGCCAGGTCGTCGAGCGTGCGCGCCGCGCGGCGGTAGGCGAGCACGTGAAAACCGGATTCGCCTTTCAGTTCGAGCGCGTCGGCGATGCGGTCGAACAGCCGGGCCAGCTCCTTGTTGGCGCTGTCCATCAGTCGTCCCCGGTGTCGAGCGAGCCGTGGATGACCCGGCCGGCGCGAACCGTGGCCAGTACCCGGCACTCGGTCTCGGCGCGCGGGTCAGAGTCGAGCAGGACGAGGTCGGCCTCCAGCCCGGGCTCGATTCGGCCGGTTTCCCGCTCGAGCCCGAGCGAGTGCGCGGCCGCGGAGGTGAACAGGTCGAGCGCTTCGGCCGGTTCCAGCCGGTGTTCCGGGTTCGGGTGCCGGGTCGCGGCTCTGATACCCCCGAGCGGGTCAACCGGCGTGATCGGCGCGTCCGAGCCGCCGGCCAGCCTGACTCCGGAGTCGAGCAGCCCGCGCCAGGGATTGGTCTGGCGCCAGCGCTCGCCGAGCCGGGCGGCGTACATCCGGCCCGGCCCGCCCCAGCGGTCCTCGAACGCCGGCTGGATTCCGAGCAGCAGGTGCTGGTTGGTGATTCGTTCGACCAGCGAACGGGGCAGCAGGATGGCGTGTTCGACCCGGTGTCGGAGCGGGTTGCCCCGGGCGCCGGTGCCGAGCGACTCGTGGACCCGGACCACCTGTTCCACCGCACGGTCGCCGATGGCGTGGACCATCGTCTGCAGCCCGAGCGCGTCCGCCTCGCCGAGGAACCGCTCGAGCCGCTTGTCGGCCAGGTAGAGCAGGCCGCTGGTGTCGGGCCGGTCGGCATAGGGCTCGTTGAGTGCCGCGGTGTGCGAGCCGAACGAGCCGTCGACGAGGATACAGCCACCGACGCGGGGCTGGCCGAGCTCGGCCGCGAGTCGGGGAGAAGTGGTCTGGAGCCAGGCGACCATCCTGACCGGCCGGGTTTCGAGCGCGCAAACCAGCGCGCGCCAGCCGGTCGGTGAGAGGTCATCGTTGCCGACCAGCGCGGCAAGGGTGGTCACGCCCTGCCGGGCCGCAGCGTCGGAGGCGAGTCTGAGCGCGGCCGCGACCGTGTCCGGGCCGAGCCTTGCCTTGAACCGGCGCGAGGCCTGCTCGTAGGCCGGTCCGGCGAGCACGCCGTCCGATGCGGCCGGGCCGAGCTCGACGCCGTGCGCGGCCAGCATCGCCAGGCCCGCGCTGTTGGCGACCGCGGAGTGGCCGTCGACCCGGTAGACCAGGGTCGGCAGGTCGGGCACGACCGTGTCGAGTTCGTCCCGGACAGGGTAGCGTCTCTCGGCCAGCCGGTCCGGGTCGAGGTTGAAGCCGAGCATCGTGCCCGCGGCGCGGCCGGCTTCCAGCCGGTCGTGGAGCCGGGCGAGAGCCTCGGGAACCGACGCGGCCCGTCTGAGGTCGGCGAACAACTGCTCGAGCCCGAGCTCGAACGGGTGGGTGTGGCTGTCGATGAAACCGGGGCAGATGAACGGTTCGTTCGACCCGGCCGGCCCGGGCAGCGGCTCGGACCGTGCGATGCGGCCGGATTCTATCGCCAGCCGGGCGCGGGCCGGCTCGGCGTCGGGAAGCGCGATGACCCGGCCGACCAGTTCCATCAGCCTGTCCAATCGAGTGAAGCTACCGCCTCGACGTGGAAGGTCTGGGGAAACATATCCACCGGCTCGACGTCCCGGACCCGGTAGCCGTGCCCGGCGAGCCGGGCGAGGTCGCGCGCCAGGGTGGCCGGGTGGCAGGAAACATAGACTATTCGTTTCGGTCGGAGCGCGGCCACCCGGTCGAGGGTCGCGGGCGCGCAGCCCTTGCGCGGTGGGTCAATGACAACCGCGTCGGCGTGCTCGACCGCCTCGATTGCCCGGTCGACGTCGCCGCAGACGAAGTCGCAGTTGGGGATGTCGTTGGCGGCCGCGTTTGATTGGGCATCCTTGACCGCGTCCGGGTCGAGTTCGATGCCGGTTACGCGCCGGACGAACCCGGCAACCGCCAGCGTGAGCATCCCGACACCCGAGAACAGGTCGAGGACGTGTTCGGCGCCGGTCGGGGCGAGGTGCTTGAGTACCTTGCGGCAGAGGGCTTCGGCGGCGGCGGTGTTGACCTGGAAGAACGACGGGGCCGAGACCCGCAGCCGCCGGCCGAGGATGCGCTGTTCGAGGTAGTCCCGGCCCGCGAACACCCGGAACCGCGGGCCCAGGATGCGGTTGGTTCGGTCCGGGTTGATGTTCTGGACTACTCCCGCGACCCCGGGGGACGCGGCGAGCGACTCGACCAGCGTCGGGGCGAGCCGGCCCGTGCGGGTGACGACAATCGCCAGCAGTTCCCGCCCGGTGCCGCGCACGATGAGGTGCCGGACGTTGCCGCGATGGGAGCGTTCGTCGTAGACCGGCTCGCGGCTGCGCTCGAGCGCGTCCACGAAGTCCCGGCGCAGGCGGTCGAAGGCCGGGGGGTGGACCAGGCAGGCGGGCGCGTCAATCACCTGGTGGGTGCCGGCGCGGTAGAAGCCGACCAGCGGCCGCGGGCCTTCGGCGAGCGGGTACTGGGTCTTGTTGCGGTAGTGCCAGGGTTCGGAGCTGCCTGCGCAGTTACGCACGACGGTGAACACCTTGCCGATGCGCTGGAGGGCGTCGGCCAGCACCAGCTTCTTGACCACCAGCTGGCCTTCGCTGCTGATGTGCTGGAACTGGCAGCCGCCGCACCGGCCGTAGAGCGGGCAGCGGGGCTCGACCCGGACCGGCGAAGGCTCGAGGACTTCCTCGATGCGGGCGACCGCGTAGTCGCGCTTTGAGCTCACCAGCCGGGCGCGGACCCGCTCCCAGGGCGCGGCGAACGGCACGAACACCTTGCGGCCTTCGTGCTCGGCCAGGCCGGCGCCGCCCGCGACAACGCGGTCGACCGCCAGCTCGACTACCATGTCGTGATGATCTGGCGGACGATCTCCTCGGCGAGCCGTTCGACCGCGCGACCTGCGGCGTTGTCCTC
>JAFGQF010000004.1 GCA_016935775.1 Caldifarciminota bacterium | reverse complement strand
CTGGCCCCGACCCTGGACCTGGCCGAGCCGCCGAGCACCTATACGTCGCGCATCCTGCTGGCCGCGATGGATGAGCTGGGCGACCGTGACCCGTTCGTGGCGGTGAAGCGGGAGCAGAACGACCTTGCCCGGCCGCTGGCCGAGGCGGCGGACCGGGAGCTGGGCGACGGGCCCGGGGACCTGCGCCGGGCGCTCGCGCTGGCCGCGGCCGGCAACGTCATCGATTCCGGGCCGCGCCACGAGTTCCCGGTTGAGGCGGCGCTGGAACGGCTGAGCTTCGCGCGTGACGATTCGGAGCTCCTGCTCGAGCGGCTGGTCCGGGGCGGGAGCGTGCTGTACATCCTGGACAATTCGGGCGAGGTGATGTTCGACCGGCTGGTGCTTGAGCGGCTGGCCGGCAACGACGTCACCATCGTCGCCCGTTCGAGCCCGGTGCTGAACGACGTGACGGTGGACGAGGCGCGGGCCCTGGGCCTCGGGGAGTTCGGCCGGGTCATCGGCACCGGCTCGCGCTTCCTGGGCGTGGACCTCGCGACCGTGTCCGACGAGTTCCGGCAGGCCTACGAGGCGGCGGGCACGGTCATCGCCAAGGGCCACGCCAACTTCGAGTCGCTGGCCGGCCGGGGAAGGGACGGCTTCTACGTGCTCAAGGCGAAGTGCGAGCTGGTCGCCGACGTGCTCGGCGTCGGGCTGGGCGAGTCGGCGTGCTACTACGAAGAGGGCAGGTCAATGTCGAATGACGAATGTCGAATGACGAATGCCCGAAGCCTGCCTCACTCGAACCCTGGAACCCTGGAATCCTCGAACCCCATCCGCTGACATGTGTCTCGCCGTGCCGGTCCGAATCGTCGAGCTGGACGGCGCCACCGCGGTCGGCGAGGTCGGCGGGGTGACGCGCGAGGTGTCGGTGATGATGTGCCCGGACGCGAAGGTGGGCGACTACGTTATTGTCCACGCCGGGTTTGCCATCCAGCTGCTCGACCCGCAGGAAGCCGAGGAGAACCTGGCGATATTCCGCGAGATGGCGCGGCGGGACGAGGACGCGCGCAAGAACGCCCGGCGCCGCCGCTCCGACGACTGACCGGCGGCCGGCCGGTCTTCGTCAGTTGGTGAGCAGCAGCGGGCAGGGCAGCTCGGCGAGCAGGTCCTCGGGCAACTGGTAGTCGCTGTCCTCGAGGCTGGCGGCCGATAGGACAATCAGGTCGCAGTGGGTGCTGCTGGCGAGCTTCTGGATATTCTCGACCTTGCCTTCCTGGGCGATGACCGATGACTTGACACCCGCCTTCTTGAGCTCTTCCTCGAGCCGGTAGATGTCCTGCCAGCACTTGCGCTCGCTGTCCTCGCGCCGGGCCTCGGGCCGGGTGTTGCCGTCGGCGAGTACCTCGTGGTGGCACTCGGGGTCCATTATCCCGCTCAGGAAGACGGTGCTGCCGTTGCTCCTGGCCAGTTCCATCACCAGGTGCTTGTCGTCCTGCTTTTCGCTGACGAAGTAGAGTATCCGTTCGAACACGCGCGCTCCTCAGGGTGCGGACTTCAGCTGCAACAGTATCGCGCCGGTGGCGACCAGCAGCGACACCAACGTAACAATGATACCAACCCTGAGCCAGCGGGCAAACCCGATTGTCGTCCCGGTGGAACGTTCGAACGCGCCGATGGCGACCAGGTTGGCGGTCGAGCCTATGACCGTCAGGTTGCCGCCGAAGCAGCCGCCGAAGAGCAGCGCCCACCAGAGGATCGAGGCGTGGGGCAGGCCGACCCGGATGAGGTCCTTGACGATCGGCACCATCGCCGCGACTATCGGCAGGTTGTCCACGAAGCCCGAGGACAGGCCGCTGAACCAGAGCATTATCAGCGCGGTGGTGGTGGTGACGCCGTTCGGGCCGGCGGCCGCCGGGCTGAGCCGTTCGGCCGCGGTCAGCAGCAGGTAGCCAAGCTTGGTGGTGACGCCGGTGTACTCGAGGCAGGCGGCGTTGGCGAAGAGGAACATGAAGAACAGCAGGGTCCACCAGTCGATGCCGCGCTCGATGAGCTGGCGGCCGCGTTCCTGCTCGTAGAAGACGATGAAGCCGGTGACCATCAGCGCCACCGCGACGAGCGCGGTGCCCTCGGCAAGCCCGAGCCAGTGCTCGATGCGGCCGTGCAGCGCGATCATCGTGACGGTGGTGAGGAAGGTGATGATGCCGGTGCGCAGCCGGGCGCGGTCGACCGTCTCGGTGGTGCGCTGGAGTTCGGTCAGGTCGAGGTCGTAGCGCAGGCCGAAGAAGTGCTTGCGGTAGAGCAGCAGGCAAAGGCCGGCGACGAGGACGGCCGCGACCGCCGAAACCGGCGTGGCCCAGCGCAGGAAGTCCTCGAACCCGAGCTTGCCGGCGAAGGCGATGTAGACGCCGATCGGGTTGCCGACCAGGGTGAGCGCGCTGCCGACGTTGGTGGCGAATACCAGGCTGAGCAGGTACGGGGTGAGCGGAGCCTTGGTGCGGCGGGCGACCTCGAGCGCGAGGCCGAAGGTGACGAGGATGGCCGACACTTCGTCGGCGAACCCGCCGAGGATGACCGAGAAGCCCATCAGGATCAGCAGCAGCTTCCAGGGCGTGCCCCGGACCCGCTCGACCGCCTTGACCACCACGAACCGGAAGACCCCGATGTTCTGCATCCAGCGGACGATGACCATCATCGCCATAATGAACAGGATCGTCGGGATGGACATGAACCGGACGGTGGTATTGAGGTCCATCACGCCGGCGATGAGCAGGACGCCGAGGCTGGCCGCGGCGATGGCGACCCGGAACCGCCAGAACAGCAGCGTGCCCAGCACCATCGCCAGGAAAAGGGTGACGGTCAACTCCTGCCGGAACAGCCAGGGCTGGTGGTTGAACCGGGCGAACTCCTCGCCGGCGTAGAGCCCGGTGCCGGGCAGCACCACCCGGTCGAGCACCGCCCGGGCGACAAGGAAGACCGTCGCCACGATCAGCACGAAGAGCCCGAGCCGCCGGAAGCGCCGGAACGCCCCCGCGTGGGGCGGCCGGGCGATTGCGTTGGCGGCCTGGTTCGGGGTGCGGGCGCGGGAAACTTTCTTCCTGACATCTTCCTGGTTGAGCGAGCGGGCGACCTCGGCGAGCACCCGCAGGTAGAGGTCACGCCGGCTCTCGGGAG
>JAFGQF010000128.1 GCA_016935775.1 Caldifarciminota bacterium | reverse complement strand
GGCAGTCGATGCACGGGTTCAGGTTCCGGCCGTGACCGTAGCGCGGCGCCTTGACCAGCTCGATGAACCCCTCGTCAATCGGGAGTTCGACCATCTCGATGCCCAGTTGCGCAGCCGCGCGCTCGGCATTGCCCGGTTCCGCGTGCGGCTTCGGGCAGTACCCGCCCGCGAAGTTGACGCCGATGACCTCGATGCCCTGCTCCAGTATCAGCTTCACCGCCAGCATCGAGTCGAGCCCGCCCGACATCAGCGCCACCGCGGTCGCCCGCGGCCGGCCGTCGTGTCCGGTCTTCACTCTTTCAGGATACCGGCCCGGAAGGCCGGGGCAAACAACCGGCTAGCGCAGGACCACGACGCGGGCCGGAGCGCCGCCGGGAACGGTGACGAAGTACACGCCCGGGCTGAGGTGGCTGACGTCGTTGGAACCGGGCTCAAGGTCCATCACGCCTCGACCGCAGGCATCGAGCAGCACGGGCTTGGGACACGATCCTGTTTCGTCGGGTCGAAACAGGTCATGTCCCGCGCGCAGCACTCCCCGCACGATTCCGGCCGTCGGCCGTTGGCTGTTGGCCGTCGGCGGTCCTTCCTCTCGGACCCCCGTCGCCAGCAGCCGGTCGATGGTCGCCATCACCGCCTGCGGGTCGAACTGGTCGGACCAGTAACGCACCACGCCCTGCTGGTCGATGACGTAGTCCTGCGGGTAAGGCGCCTCGGGCTGGGGAACGCGCCACGAGCCGTACAGCGAACTGGTCGGGTCAATCAGCCCGACGTAGCGCATCTTGAAAACGTCAATGAACTCGCTGAGCTGGTTGATGTTCGCGCCGACAGCGAAAATCGTCACGGCCGCGGTGTCGTAGCGCGGGTAGATTGTCCCGTCAATCGCCGCAGACTGCGGCCCGCACAGCGGTCACCACGATGCGCCGAACTGGATGTAGACGACCTTGCCCAGTTCGTCGGCCAGCGAGTGGGACCGCCCGTCCGACCCGGTCAGCGAGAAACCGGGCGCGGTCGAGCCGCATTGCGGGAAGCCGGTGTTGTTCTTCAGCACCTCGACCCGGTACTGCGGGTAGAACGGATCGTTGCAGTCAAAGGTCAGCTGCGAGTTCACCTGCCCGGGACCGGACGCGGTCACGAGTATCTCGAGCGACTCGCCCGCCGGGACCGAGAAAGACGCCGGGTTCACGGTGATGCCTGACGGCGCGCCCACCGACGTCACGTTCAGCACGGCCGAACCGGTGTTGCGCACCACGATCGTCGTCTCGACCGCGCTCGTCACCGCGCCGAAGTCCAGCGCCTCGGGGCAGACGTCGATGTCCGCGCCCGGGTCCGGCCCGACCCGGAAACACGACATCCCCCGCCAGTCGGCGATTGTCACCAGGCTGTCGCTCCGGATGTCGGCCCCGTGCGCCCAGGTCTGCGTGTTGTCCCAGGCCGCCCGGCTGATGTTACCGGGGTCGCTCACGTCGAACAGCTCCAGCACCCGCCACGACCCGCAGGCGACGAGGTCACCCTCGATGCCGATGCCCCAGCAACAGCCACGAGTCCCGATGGTGTCGAGCAGCGCCGGCGCGTACGGGTCCGAGATATCAACGGTCGCCAGCCCGGAAGCGCCCAGCGACACCACCGCCACGTCGCCGTCCAGCACGATGTCGTTCGCCAGCCCGGGCAGCGCAAGGTCGGCAATGCGCCGGGCCGAGCCCGCCAGCCCGATGACCGCCAGCCCGTGCCGGCCGTTGGCCACGAACAGGAAGCTGTCCCGCGCCTCGACGTTCCACGCCGCCGCGTTCGGCGCCAGCGAGATACTGCCGACCTTGGTGAGCGCGTTCGGCGCCGAGCAATCCAGCAGGTAGATGCCGTTCTGGTGTGCGGCCGCGTACAGCGTGTCGCCCAGGAGCGCACCGCCCTCCAGCGCCTCGCGGTTGCCCGCCGGGTTGTACTGGCCGCGGTTCACGGGCGTGCCGGCGATGCCGATGCGGACCGTGCCGTCCAGCCGGCAGAACATGAACAGCACCGTGTCGCCGTACGCCCGGGCGCGCCAGCAATCCGGCCCGCCGGTCCAGGTCCGAACCGGGTTCGACGGGTCCGAGATATCGTATTGCTCGAGGCCCGTGCCCAGCCCGCAGCAGACGAACGCCCGGTCGCCGACAATCTCGACGTCCATCAGGTGGGCCCGGTTCACCTCGTTGTGCCCCACCAGCCGCAGGTTGTCCACGTCGGCGCGCGCCGGCGCGGCCAGCAGCGCCAGGACCACGGCGACGAAAACGAGCCGCGAAGCAGCTCTCATCCCTGTCTTTCGGGCTGTTCGAGGCACATCCGACCCATTCTACCGGCCCCCGGCCGTTGCGCAAGCGGCAGCGAGGGCTGCCGGGCCGGTCAGTCGGGCTAACTCACGCAGGGTGGCAACTTATGCCCCGAGGCGGGCCTTGACGGCCTTCCGAGGGGGCCTGCCCGGGGCTAGCCCCCGGGCAGTCTCGGGGACAGCCTACCAGCCGGGCCGGCTGCCGGCCGAGCCGGTATTGTGGACGTCGTGCTGCCACTTGGGCCAGGGCGCCTGCGGGTCCAGCGGCCCGTTCCGGTAGCCCTTCACGCAGTAGAGTGCGTCATCGCCAACCAAGATGATGTTGCCGCTCGAGGTAATCGTTGGCGACGAGACTGGTGCATCCAGCCCTCCTCGGCCTCTGGCTCCGTCGCGATAGCTCGGGCAGTCGCACGACCAAACCAGGCTCCCGTCCGACTGGTTGACGCAATGGAGAACTCCATCCCGGTCCGTGTAGTATATCAGGCCACTGGCGACGAGAATCGGACAGCCTAATACCTCGCCCAGGCTGTGCCGTGCGTACCAGACCGTCGTGGAGGTCTCAGAGTCGATTGCCCGCAACTCACCCTGACCGCTGGCGGCGAAGACCATTCCGACGCCCACTGCCAGCGCGGCCACTTCTCCCTCAACACCACGGGACCAGTAGGGCTCGCCTGCCGCATCCACGGCGTGGACCCGGTGGTCAGACCCGCCGCAGTACACCTTGCCGTTGTCTCCCGCCGCGACGCAGAGTATGTCGCCATCTTGCACGACGCTGTCCACCCAAGCCAGCGAATCGAGCCCGGGCTGCCAGCAGTATAGTTGTCCGGCCCCGCCCGCGCAGTAGACGTTGCCGTTCGACTGGACCAGCGGAGCGACATCCAGAGACATGCAACTGACCCGCCGGGCTTCGACCAGCTCGACCGTATCGCCAAGGTCCCTGAAGCAGTAGAGCGTGTCGTTGTCCCGCGGCGCATAGATGGTATCGCCCCGGATTGCCGGCGTGCCCCACTCGGCGTCGTCCATCGTGTCGCCACCGGTCCAGCTCCATGCGACCAGGAGTGAAGTAGTCAGCGCATACAGTGCACGTTCTGAACCGCCGACAACAATGTGACCGGTGGCGGGGCAGTACGCCGAGGACCCGCTGAACGCGTCGCCCGGCGAAGTCGGCATTCCGACCGACTTCATCCGGCCGGTGCTGACGTTCACTGACCGGTACCAGCCGTCATCGCTCGAGAAACAGACTGCCTCGTCGGTCCCGTCCAGAACCAGCAACAACTCGCCGAGCGGCAACTCCTCACCCGGGAAGTCCTTCCACCACCAAAGCACTTTCCCCACAGTATCCACAGGAACCATCAGCGAGTCACTCCAGTCCGACACGCTGCCCTTCTGGTCACGGGCACGTACCCGCACGCGAACGGTTTCGACCGTGCTGAACCTGAACGAGTCCCCGAACGCTGCACCGGTGTCGCCGAACGCGGTCCACGCTCCGATGGTCCCGTTGAAATCGAACTGCACCGCCACGCTGTCACCGTCGGAGTCCGTCGCCCGCACCCGGAACCGCGCCCACGCTCCGTACAGTGCCACGCCCGGCCCCTCCAGGCCGTACGCAGCCGGCACGCCGTTGGCCAGCACCGTCACCGCCAGCGGCTCGGACCAGTCCGACGCCAGGCCCGGCTCGTCCTGCACGAACGCCAGCGCCTTGACCGCGAAGCCGCCCGCGGCCTGCCACTCGTGCCGCACCGTCACCGTGTCCCCGGACGGCCGGCCATTGGTCGTGTCAATCGTGCCGTCGCCCCAGTCAAGCACGTACCGGACGTCGCGGCCGCCGGGCGCGGTCGTGGTGATAAGGAATAACGCTTCGGCGCGCGGGTACACCGCGCCCGGCGTCTCGACGAACCCGGGCACCAGCGGCGCGTTGCTCGCGCATGTCATCCCCAGCACGAACAACACCGTAGCGCAGGTAACAACGGCGAAGAAGATGCGTTTCATCTCGGGTCGAGGATAGCCCCTTGCGCCGGACGTGTCAACGTGTCGTGAAACCGCAAGGGGAC
The DNA here is from genome assembly GCA_016935775.1 of Caldifarciminota bacterium. GTDB lineage: Bacteria > Hydrothermota > Tepidihabitantia > Tepidihabitantales > Tepidihabitantaceae > DSBX01. The sequence continues at coordinate 3,622 of JAFGQF010000128.1, read as the reverse complement.
GGCAGAGCCGTCCCCTTGTGCGGAGGGAGGGAGAGAAATCTACTCCGGGCCGCCCGGCTCGTGACAATCGCCGCAGCCCGAGCCATCGCGCCGGCCGCCGCCCGGGCCCATTCCGCGGCCTTCGCCGTGCTTCATCCCGCGGCCCTGGCCACGCATTCCCCGGCCGCCCATCATTCCGGGCTCACCCATCATCCCGTGGCCACCGCGCATCCCGCGCCGGCCGTGGCCAAAGCCGAACCGGCCCAGGAAGCGCCGCGCCATCTGCCTTTGCTCGGGCGTGAACACCTTGTACATCGCCAGCCGGTGGTTGACTCGCGCCAGTTCGAGCTGGCCGCGCACGCTCGAGATCTCCTTGACCTTGGCGACAATCGCCTTGGCGTTGAGCTCGTCCGCGCGCCAGAGCGCGCCCAGTTCCAGTTCCTTGACCTTCAAGTCGGTCTGGAGCGGCATCATCTCCTTGAGATGGTCGAGCCGGAGCTTGTCGATCTGGCCGCGTTGCTCCTCGGTCAGCGCCATCGGCCGTTCCGCGGCCGCCGGCTTCGCTTCCTGCGCCAGCGCCGTTCCGGCCAGCGCGACCACCGTCACCATCAGAGCTGCGGTCAGTGTCTTCTTTGTTCTCACGTACTTCTTCCTTTCTGCTATCTGCCCGGGCACTCATCGCCGGGCTCGTCTTCTTGGACTCCGGGCGAGGAATCGTAACGCGGGCCGTCGAACCGATGCCGGTCACGCCCGCCGTGCCGCCAGCTCCGCCGGCCGTGGTGCGGCGGGCGGTCGTACTGCCGCTCGAACCGGAGCAGCAGCTTCTCCTGTTGCTCCGGCGTGAGTTCCCGCAACGCCCGGCGGGTGAAATCGAACGCCTGGCGGGTCAGCGCCGTGTGCAGCCGTCCAATCCGCGCGGCCGCCGAGTCTGCCTCGGCTTCGGTCGTCTCGGCCCGGCGCAGCATCATCGCCAGTCCGCGCTGCTCCCCGGCCAACTCCTGCCGCAGCGAATCCATCTGATTGCCCAGCTCGCGCTGCAGCTCGCGCAGCTCCTCGCGCGACTCGGGACGGGCCCGGCGCACCCACTCGGGCGCCGAACGCCGGACCCGGCTCAGCCGCCGCGCGGCAATCGTCCCGATGGCGGCCAAGTTGACCGTCACCGAAACGGCCAGGGCGACTACCAGCACCCACATCCAGGTCTTCATTGATCCTCCATCAGCAGGCTCTCGGTGAACCCGGCAAAGGTCTCGTCGGCGGACACCAGCATCTCGTCGGTGGTTTCGCCGTTGCCGGCCAGGCTCGTGCCCACCCGGATTCCGGCAAACGCGCCGCCCGCGACCAGCAGCAACGCCGCCGTGGTCGCCATCGCCCGGGCCCAGGCCGGACGCCGGCTGCGCCGGGAGAGCCGCACCTCGGCCATCACCCGCGTCACCAGGAACGGCGACGGGCCGGCTGATTCCAGCGTCCGCAGCCCTTCCGCGTCGGCGGCCAGCCGCGCCAGTTCGTCACGGCAGGCCGGGCAGCGCGCCAGGTGCTCCTCGAGCTCGCTCGCCCGGCCCTGGTCCAGTTCGCGGTCCAGGTACCGGGAGAGCATTCGGTTGCAGTTATTGCAGTTCATTGCGTTCTCCTAGACAGACACGGCCGGCCCGGCTTTCCTGCGCCGGTACGGCCATCAGACTTCCCCCCGCTCCCGGGCCGGCTCGAGCAGCTTCTTCAGGTTTTGCCGGGCCCGGAACAGCAGTGAATCCACCGCCCGGGCGCTGCGGCCCATCGCCCGGCCGATGTCCTTGTAGCTCATATCCTCCCAGGTGGCCATCACCAGCGCCGCCCGCTGGTCGCCGGGCAACCGGTCCAGTGCCCCGCGAACCAGCTCCTCGCGCCGGTGGCGCCGGAACTCCTGTGCCGGCTCCTCGGACTCGGGCCCGACCAGGGTCTCGGGCAGCTCGACGGTCGGCTTGCGCCGGGTCACTTTGTTGATACACCGGTTGGTGGCGATGCGGTACAGCCAGGTCTTGAAACTGGAATTGCCCCGGAAACCACCCAGGTGCTTCCACGCCTGGACCAGCGCGACCTGGACCAGTTCTTCGGCCTCGTCGCGGTTGCCCAGCATCCGGTAGACATAGCCGTAGAGCGGTCCCTGGTGCTTGCGGACCAGCTCCTCGAACGCGCCCAGGTCCCCGGCCTGCGCCCGGTCGACCAGTTCCCGGTCCACGTCCGGCTGCCGTGCCACGCTCGATGGTATCATCCTGTCCGGTCCGCGCAAGCCAACCTCGGGCAGCGACTCCACTGCATTACAGACCCGCGGCCGGCCCGGCTCCTGCGGCTCAGTTGCCGGCCGCGTCGTCGGCCAGCCGGTCGGCCAGCGCGCGCAGATTGACCAGGATGTCGGCCGGCAACCGGACCAGCGCCGCGCGCTTCCCGGCCGGGCCGCGGCTTCGCGCCAGCCGGCGCGCTTCCTGCCAGAGCACCGGGAACGCGTCCCAGGCGATGCCCAGCGCCCGGGCCAGGTCCTCGGTTTGAACCCGGAACAGCCGCAACGGCTCAAGCCAGACCACCAGCCCGCGGTTGAGTGCCTCGGGCCGGGTGACCGCGGCCAACAGCGCAAACGTCCAGTAAAGCAGCGCGATTCGGCCCGCGAACAGCGCCCCGGTCCTGAGCCCGTCCGCGGTCACGACCAGCGGCCCGGCCCGCAACAGCACCTCGCCCCAGGGCGTGAACAGCACCGGCATCGCCAGGGCCAGCGCGAGCAGGAAACCGAGCCGGGCGAGCCCGCGCAGCAACCGCCCAACCCGCGCCCGGGCGATGAACGTCAGCGCGAGCAGCAGACCGGCTGCCCCGGCCTGCAGTTCGAAGCGCGAGAACAGGGCCACAGACAGCGCCAGCGCCACCGCAAACCCGACCTTGAGCGCGGCCGGGGCCCGGTGCAGGAACGATTCGCCCGGCTCGAACCGGCCAGGTCCGGTTCCGCCTCCGGGTTCGTACTTCTCACCTCTGCTTCTGCCCTCTGACTTCTGACTTCGGGTCTGCACGAGCGCCTGCCCGGCCACCAGCCCGTTCAGGACCCCGGTCGCGGTCGCGGACAGCGCCAGCCACGGCCACAGCAGCCAGACCCCGCGGCTGGTGACGAACAGCAGGTAGACCAGTGTCACCTGGACCAGCGCGTGCGCCGCCGCGCCCGCCACGCTCAACCCGAGCAGCCCGAACAGCCGGAATCCGGAACGCCGGCTGAACGTGTACAGCAGGCCCATCACCAGCGCGCTCGCCAGCCCGGCGCCCAGGCTGAGCACGAATCCCGGGCCGAGGAATGTCCCCAGCACCAACGAACTGACCAGGCTGCGCAGCGCCGCCACCCCGACCGCGGCACCCGGGCCCAGTTCGACCAGCGCCAGGAGCGTCGCCAGGTTCGCCAGGCCGAGCCGGACGCCCGGCACCGGGTGGGGCAGCAGCGACTCGGCCACCTGCAGAACCGCGCCCAGGGCGGCCAGCACCGCCAGCCGGGCCAGCCGCCGGTCGTTCGCTGTCGCCGTCACCACGTCTCAGCATCCAGGCCGGTGTCGCCGGTGACCTCGACCGACAGGCGGTTCGGGGCGCAGACGATCATCTGGCCCGGCCGGCTTATCCAGCCGGTCCGGACGCAGACCTT
>JAFGQF010000127.1 GCA_016935775.1 Caldifarciminota bacterium | reverse complement strand
GCGAGCTCTGGGTGGCCAACTCGGGCTCGCGCAGTCTGTCGGTGATCGACGGCGTCACCAGCCGGGTCGTGGACTCGGTGGCGGTCGGTTCGACGCCGACCAGCCTCGCCGTCAGCGCGACCGGCGGCAAGGTCTACGTTGCCAACCGCGGCGCGGACAGCCTGACGGTTGTTGAAGCGGCAACTCGCCAGGTCGTGGCGCGGCTGGCCACCGGCGACAATCCCTACCACGTGGCCTGGCACCCGGTGCTCGACCGGGTGTACGTTCCCTGCTTCGGCGGGAACGAGCTGACGGTCGTGGACTGCGCGGCCGATACCGTGCTGGCGCGGGTCGGGGTCGGTTTCGGGGCGTGCTTCGCCGCGGTGGACACCGTGCGCAACGAGGTCTGGGTGGCCAATCGGCTCGGCGACAATGTCAGCGTCGTGAACTGCGCCACCAACCAGCCGGTGGCGACGGTCAACGCGGGGGGCAGTCCGTGGGCGCTGGCCCTGAACCCGACGTCGAGCAGGCTCTACTGCCTGCTCGAGGACGACGACGCCGTCGGCGTCATCAGCACGGTGACACGCGGCATCTCGCTGGTCGGGGTCGGCACCGGGCCGCGCTGCGTAACGTGGTGCCCGGGCATCAACAAGGTCTATGTCGGCAACTACGACTCGGACGACGTCACGCTGATTGACGGCGCGAACAACGCCGTGCTCGGCACCATCAGGACCGGCATCGGCGACAAGCCGCAGGCGTTGCTCTGGAACCCGTCGGCCGGCAAGGTCTACTGCGCCAACTACGGCGACGCCTCGGTATCGGTCATCGGCACCGTCGAGTGAGGGTGGAAGCGAGGCGATGAGGCGGTTCGGGCTGCTGCTGGCGCTGCTGGCGGCGGTTGGCTGCCGCGACTTCCTCAACATCTACGACCCGGCCAACAACCGGCCGCCGGTCGAGCCGTTCAACCCGTCGCCGGCGCCGGGCAGCACCGACCTGGACACGCTCGGCCAGGTGCTGACGTGGGAGAGCGCCGACCCGGATTCGATTGCCGCCGACGCGCTCACCTACGACGTCTTCTTCGGCACCCAGTCGCAGCCGCCGCTGGTGGATTCGAACCGGACCGTGACCCGGTACGAGACCGGCCGGCTGGCGGTGGGCGCGATGTACTACTGGCGCATCATCGCGCGCGACACGCGCGGCGACAGCGCGGCCGGGCCGGTCTGGAGCTTTGCCACCGACGACAACCTCGTGCCCGGCGTTCCCGGCAACCCGCGGCCGCCGGACGGCATCCTGAGCCGCAAGCCGGGCCAGGAACTGGCCTGGACCGGGGACGACCCGAACGCCGGTGACACGCTCGAATACGACCTCTACTTCGGGACCGACGCCAACCCGCCACTGCTGGTCCGCGGGCTTGCCACCGCCGGCTACCGGCCCGCGGGCCAGGTGTTCGGCGCGCGCTACTACTGGCGGGTGGTGGCCCGGGACCAGGACTCGGCCGAGACCTCGGGTCCGACCTGGTCTTTCGAGACGATGGCCGCGGTCCAGGTTACCCGGCCGGACGCGGGCACGCGCTGGCGCGGCGGCACGACCCACGACATCACCTGGACCGGGGGAGCGGACGGGGCGGGAAGTCAGAAGTCAGAAGGCAGAACGGTGAAACCAGGCGTGCCGGCGCGGCGGGGCATTCGACACTCGCCATTCGACACTCGTCATTCGGTCGTCCCGAACCCCGGGCCGCTTCCAGTCGCCGCCGATTCGACCATCATTTTCTACTCGACCGACAACGGTTCGAACTGGGAGCGGGTCGGCCGGGCGACCGAGGGCAACAAGTTCACCTGGTCGCTGCCGCCCACCGAGGCGGCCCAGGCAAGGGTGCGGGTGGTGGTTCACGCCGGCGCGGATACGGTGGCCGCCACCAGTCCCGCATTCGAAATCTACCGCCTGCCTTCCGACATCACCGTCACCCGGCCGGGTCCGGGCGCGCGCTGGCGTGTCGGCTCGACCGAGGCAGTGACGTGGACCGGCGGCACCGACGGCGCGGACTCGACGGTGGTCTTCTATTCCCCGGACGGTGGGGCGAACTGGTCGCGCCAGGGACGGGCGACCGAGCCGGGCCGCTACGATTGGACCGTGGCCGGGCCGGAGACCGACCGGGGCCAGGTCGAGGTCCGGGCCTACGTCGCCGATGAAAAGGTCTGGGGCCGTAGCGGCCTGTTCGAAGCGTTCCAGTTCGATTCAATCGTCGTCACCGCGCCCACCGACTCCAGCCGCTTCCGCTGGTACAGCTACGCCACTTTCACCTGGGACGGCGGGTCGGCCAACGCCGACTCGACGGTCGTCCATTTCCGGCGGGTGGACTCGGACCCGTGGACCCGGCTCGGCCGGCAGAGCGCGCCGGGTCGCTACGAGAACTACCTCTGGCCGCCAATCGAGCCGTCGGTCGAATGCCGGGTCCGGGTGACGGCTCACCGCTACGGGTTGTCTGAGGAAGGACTGAGCCCGCGGTTCGAGGTCTACAACGACTCCCAGCCGTCGGCGATGACCATCACCACGCCGGCGGGCGGCGAGCGGTGGGCAATCGGCTCATCCCAGGTCATAACCTGGCTGGGCGGAACCGACGGCGTGGACTCGACGGTGGTGCTCTACTCGACCGACAACGGCAACCAGTGGCAGCGCCAGGGCGTTGCCCGGCAGCCGGGCCGGTTCGAGTGGACCGTGCCCGGGCCGGCCACCAACCTCGCCCGCATCGGGCTCGTGGCCTGGTGCCTGACGCGCCAGACCCAGGCGCTCAGCGAGCAGTTCGCGGTAATCCAGCCCTGAAGAACAGGGCCGGTCAGCGCACGACTATCGAGTAGACCGGCTGGTAGACGGCCGTGTCGCCGTCGGAGTCGGTCACGATGACGCGGAAGCGCAGCGTCGAGCCGGCCGCGCTCGAGAACGGCGTCCCGGACACCACGCCGGTCGTCGGGCTTACCGACAGCCCGGCATCGGCCAGGTCGGTCGAGTACGCGCCGTCAACCGCCCACCGGTAAGGCGGGGTGCCGCCCATCACGAACAGCGAAGCGCCGTAGGGCTTGCCCGCCTCGGCGTCAATCAGCTCGAGCGCGCTCGGGTCCACGTCCGGGCACCACTGCTGGAGAATCGCCGACGGTATCGGCCCGCTGCCCCAGTTCACCACCCGGACCTGGTAGGCCGGGCTGGTGGCCGAGTTCGAGCCGGCGGTGACGGTCATCCTGAAGGTCGTCGCGGTGCGGGCAATCGGGCCGCCGGCGGGCTTGAACACGCCGGTCAGCGGGTCCACGGTCGTGCCGGAGGGATAAGACGAGCCCGAGGCCAGGCTCCACGTGTAGCCGTTGAGCGGGCCGCCGCCCTCGGCGAGCAGGGTGATGGCGTCCACCATCGTCGTGTCGTCGTTGTGGTTGATATAGAGGTAACCGACCGGCGGGAACTCGATACCGCCGGTGTCATCGAACAGGCCGCAGGTCGGCGCCATCATCATCAGCACTGCCGGCAGCACCAGCCACGGCCAGGCACGGGTCAATCCCGCCCGCCGGGCCGAGCCGACCTTGCCGGAAGAGCCGCCCACCGCGGACAGGAAACGGGCCATGCCGAGTTTCATTGTCACTCCTTGCTTTCGTTGTCGCGGACATTCGACCGCCGGGCGTTCGGTCCGGGGGGAT
>JAFGQF010000126.1 GCA_016935775.1 Caldifarciminota bacterium | reverse complement strand
GCGATGTCGCCCATCGAAGCGGTCGGGATGTTCGGCTGGCTGCCGCCCCCGGATTCCCTTCGACTCCTGAACGCCATGGTGTTACTTCACTTCACAGTGCTGCGCGTCCGCCATGTACTCGAGCAGCTCGGTGGAAGCCCGCTCCATGTCGCGCAGGTAGCCGTTGACCTTGCCCGAGAGCAGGATGTGAACGATTGCCAGCGGCGCCGCGATTATCAGGCCGGCCTGGGTGGTGATCAGCGCTTCCGAGATGCCGCTGGCAACCACCGTCGGTTCGACCTCGCCCACCGCCGCGACCGCCGCAAACGCGCCGATCATCCCGGTCACCGTGCCGAGGAAGCCGAAAAACGGCGCCACGGTCACGAGGCCGGCGAGCAGCGCCATCCCCCGGTCCAGGAACGCCAGCTCGCTGGCCCCGGCCCGGACAATCGCATCCTCCATCACCTCGGTGCCGCGGTCGGCCTTCTCGAGCGCCGCCTTCAGCACCTTGGCAACCGGGCTCGGCGTGCTGTCGCAGTAAGCGATGCCCGCCTGAACCCCTTCCGCGTCGATCTTCTCAATCAGCGCAGGCGTGAACTTCTTCACGTTTACCCGCAGCTTGATGAAGATGGTGTACAGCCTTTCGATGATGATCGCCAGCCCCAGGACCGCGCAGGCCAGCAGGAACCACATCGTGAAGCCGCCTTTGCCGAACCACTCAATCATCGATTCCTCCTTGGACTTTTCATGGGCGCTTCTCTATTGCTAGAGTAGTGAAACCGGGCGTGATGTCAAGCATCGGCAGAGGCGCATCGCGGTCGCCCTCCAAACGTGCCTGCCCGGGTGGAATGGCCCTGCCGGCTGCTGCCGACAGTGACGGGCGCGGCGTCATCTTCGCGGCTACCATCTTCCTGTTCCTGCATTCATCTACCCTGCGGCCCGACATCCTATTCCGCCGTTTGACAACTCCCCGCCCGTCCCTAGATTGAGCCGTGCGCAAGCTTGCCGGCCGCGGGAAACTGCCCGACCCGGTGGTCGCTGTCGGTGCCGGGCTGACGGCCCTGGCCGCGTACCTGGTCTGCCTCTGCCCGACCGTCGGTCCGGGCGACTCGGGCGAACTCGTGCTCGCGGCGCTCAGGCTCGGCATCGCCCACCCGCCCGGCTACCCGATGCTGGCCTGGCTTGGCCGACTGGCGACCCTGCTGCCATTGGAGCCGGCCCTTGCCGCCAACCTGCTTGGAGTGCTGCTCGCCGCCGGTGCGGTTGCGCTGACCTTCCTTGCCGGCCGCAGGCTTGGCCTGTCACAATCTGCAGCCGTGGCTGCGGCGCTCGCCTTCGGCCTGTCCCGCACCTTCTGGGTCAACGCAACCGGCTTCGAGGTCTACGGCCTGTCGATGCTGCTGCTCGTTGCCACCCTGCTGCTCGCGCAGATTCCGTCCGGGCTGTACGCGGCCGCGTTCCTGCTGGGCCTGTGCCTGGCCCACCAGCCCGCGCTCGCGTTGGCCCTGCCCGCGCTTGTCGCTCTCACCTGGCCCGCGCTCAACCGGCGCCGCATCCTGCCCGCACTCCTGCTCCTCGGGCTCGGCTTCTCGGCATCGCTCGGCATCCTGTTCCGGGCCCTGGCCGGGCCCGAAATCAACTGGGGCGACCCGGGCAGCCTGTCCCGTTTCTGGCAGCACCTGACCGGTTCCCAGTACGCCGACCTCGTGCTCGGCACCCCGGCACGCGAGTTCCTCAAGCGGCTGGCCGGGCTACCGGGCACTTGGTTCACCGAGCTTGGCCTGCCCGCCGTGCTGCTGGCCCTGGCCGGAATCGCCGGCCTGTTCCGGGGAGAACGCCGCCTGCTGCTCGGGCTGGTACTACTCCTCCTCACCGGCCTGTTCGGCCTTGCCCACAATGTGCCCGACTATCAGCCTCAACTCCTCCCATCCTTGCTCGCCCTCGTCCTGCTGGCCGGGGCGGGCATCAACCGGCTCGCCTCTCTCCTCCGCCGCGGCCGCACCGTGCTGGCCGCCGCGCTCGGGGTAGTCACGGTCGCCATACCGCTTGTCGCCAACCTGCCCCTGGCCCGCGAGTCCCGAACCACACTGGTTCGCGACTTCGGCACCAACATCCTGCTCAGCCTACCCGAAGGGGCGACGTTCTGCCACTCGTCCGACGTGACCGGCAACGCGGTCCGCTACGCGGCGCGGCTCCAGGGCCGCACCGACCTCACGGTCGTCTCAGTCGAGCGACTGCTGTCCCGAACCTACTGGTACCAACTCCAGAAGGGACAACCGGCGGTTTTCGAGTTCGACACCGCACTGGAACCCCTGGTCGGCCTACCGCGCCCGGAACGAATCCAGCACATGCTCCCCAAGGCACTCGGCGCACTACTGCTCGGAGGACCTGCAATCATGGCCACCGACATGCTGACCGAGCAGTTCTTCGCCGGGCCGCTGATGAAGGAAGACGGGGGCGCCCTGTTGCCGCTCGGCATCGTGGCCGAGTTGACCTCGCGCTCGGAAATCCAAGAGCTCAAGTCCGACGACCCGCCCGGCAACATTGTCCTCGTACTGGGCTGGGACCCGTCAGGCAGCACCAACCGCCGCAACGAGTCTCTCTGGCAACGCTACGAACTCGCCTCGGCCCGCCGCACCTACCGACAGCCCGGGCTGGCCGAGGTCCAGCTCACCTACCCGGCTGCCCGCAACAACTTCGGCATGTTCTGCCTGGACATGGGCTGGACCGACCTGGCCCGGGCCAGCCTCGACTCGGCCCTGGCCCTGCCGTCCACGCCCGAGCTGCGCCGGGTCATCCTCCGGCACCGGTCGCGGCTGCCGGATTGACGGGCGTCCTGCCGCGCCTACCATTGACGATGGACTACCGGCTCATCTCCGTGGTCGCGCTGGTCTTCTGGGGCGCCTGGGGTTACCTGAGCAAGCTCGCCACCCGCAACTCCAGCGACACCAGCATCGCGCTCTGGGCCACGCTGGCCAGCCTCGCGCCGATTGTCGCCTTCGCGTTCGCCACCGCGGGCCGGGGCACCGGGCTCAAGCCCTCCTGGCTCATCATCGGGGCCGGCCTGGCCGCCGGCATCGCGACGGTCGCGTTCTACGCGGCCCTGAGCCGCGGCCCGACGTCGGTGGTGGTGCCGCTCACCGGGATGTACATCATCATCCCGGCCCTGCTCGGAATGGTCCTGCTCCACGAACCGCTCACCGTCTACCGCGTGCTCGGGCTCGCCTGCGCCGGGCTGGCGGTGTTCTTCCTGTCGCGCTAGCCGTCGTCGGACGCCAACCAGAACACCGCTGTCCCGGCCAGCGCCAGCGCGGCCGCTGCCAGCATCAACACCGGGTAACCGAACATGCCCGTCACCCCGGCAAGCAGCGCGCCGCTCACCGCCGCGAG
>JAFGQF010000125.1 GCA_016935775.1 Caldifarciminota bacterium | reverse complement strand
TGGTCAGGCATCTGGCTGACCAATCGTGCGGATGGGAACGGTGAAGTCAAGAGCCGGTCCTGAATGACGGGGGAAAACCGGGACGCTTCCTCCTATTTCCGGTTCTCCGGCAAATGGGGAAGTGTCCCAGCGTTTTCCACGAGGCGACTCGTCGGCTTGGGACACGATCCCGGTTCCGCAGACGAAAGCGGGTTGTGTCACGCGCCGCGTCGGGTCAGGTCCTTTGCGGTATTTGACCGGGCGGCCGGGTTCGGTGAGAATGCTCTCGATGCGGCGGTTCACTTTCTGGGCGGTCGGGCTGGCGGTGCTGGTTATCGTCGTGGTCAACGTGCAGGGCTGGCTGGTGCTGGCCCGGACGAGCCGGGCGTTCGAGGCCGAGCTGGGCGAGCGGCTGCAGGCGGTGGCCGCGACCCTGGCCCGGAGTATCGGCCCGGGCTACGCCGAGCCCGACGGCGAGCGGCTGTTGCGCGCGGTGATGGAGGAGAACCGGCTGTTCAACATCTTCGTCGTCAACGACCGGATGGAGTATCTCGTCAACCTGGCCGACCCGGAACTGGCCGGGCAGGCCGACCCGGCGCTGGAGCTGGACCTTGCCGAAGTGCTGGCGGCTTTTTCCGGGGTGCCGGGCCGGTCGCGATTGTACCGGTCGGGCGGCGTGTTCCTGAAGACCGCCTATGCCGGGCTGGCGGACGAGGACGGCATCGTCGAGGCGGTGCTGGGAGTGGAGGCGGACGCGCGGTTCTTCGCGGTGCTGACCGGGTTCCGGAACTCGCTGGTGCTCGTCAATATCCTCAGCCTGCTGGCGATTGTCGCTGTCGTGGTCTTTTCCGCGAGCCTGGCCCGGCACGCGCTGCGGGTGGAGCAGGCCGCGGCGCGGGCGAACACGCTGGCGCTGATGGGCCAGATGGCGGCCCAGGTGGCGCACGAGGTGAAGAACCCGCTGGCGATTATCCGCTCGACCGCCGAGCTGTTGAAGAAGCGTCACGGCGGCGAGCACCCGGACCCGGAGTTCGACTACATCCAGGAAGAGGTTGACCGGCTGGCGCGGTCGGTGTCGAACTACCTGGGGGTCGGGGTGTCGCGGCCGGGCGAGCTGGAGCCGGTGGACCTCGCCGAGCTGGCCCGCGAGGTGACGGCCGACCTCGTGCTGCCGGCGCGCAAGCAGGGGGTGGAGCTTTCGGTGAGCGGCGACGGCGCGCCGCCGGTGAGGGGCAACCGGGCCGGGCTGCGCCAGGCGCTGTTGAACCTGGTGTTGAACGGCATCCAGTGCCAGCCCGGGGGCGGCCGGGTCGAGGTGAGCGCCGGGGTCGAGGACCGGCGCGGCCGGGCCGAGGCGGTTGTCCGGGTGGGCGACCGCGGGCCGGGCATTGATGCGAAGACCGCGCGCAAGGTGTTCGAGCCGTTCTTCACGACCCGGGAGAAGGGCAGCGGGCTGGGGCTGTTCGTGGTGCGGCGGGTGGTCGAGGAGCACGGCGGCCGGGTCGAGCTGGAATCGCGGCCCGGGAAGACTGTTTTCACGGTGAGGATACCAATATGAGAATCCTGGTTGTTGACGACGAGGAGCGGTTCGCCCGGCTGACCGCCGAGCACCTGAAGGCGGCCGGCTACGAGGCCGAGGTCCGGACTTCGGGCGCGGAGGGCGTCGCCGCGCTCGAGGCGGGCGGGTTCGACGCGGTGCTGACCGATTTGAAGATGCTGCCGGTTGACGGGATGGCGGTGCTCGAGGCGGGCATCGCGGCCGGTGCCGGGGTGATGATGATGACCGCCTACGGCGACGTGCAGACCGCGGTGGACGCGATGCGGCGCGGCGCGGCCGATTTCATCACCAAGCCGTTCGATTCGGCGCAGTTGCTGGCGCGGCTCGAGCGGCTGGACGAGCAACTGCAACTGCGGCGCGAGAACTTTGCGCTGCGGCGCGAGCTGGCCGCCGGGGAACGGCTCGGCGCGATGGTGGGCTCGAGCCCGGCGCTGAAAGAGGTGCAGGAGCTCGTCGCCCGGGTGGCGCCGAGCGAGGCGACCGTGCTGGTGCTGGGCGAGAGCGGGACCGGCAAGGAGCTGGTGGCGCGCGAGATTCACCGCCGGAGCCGGCGGGCCGACAGGCCGTTCGTGGTGGTCCACGCCGCGGCGGTGCCCGAGAGCCTGCTCGAGAGCGAGCTGTTCGGCTACGAGAAGGGCGCTTTCACCGGCGCGGCCGCGCGCAAGGCGGGCCGGGTGGAGAGCGCCGACGGCGGCACGCTCTTCCTGGACGAGATCGGCGAGATATCGGGCGCGTTCCAGGTGAAGCTGCTGCGGTTCCTGCAGGAGCGGACCTTCAACCGCGTGGGCGGGACCGCGACGCTGAAGGTGGACACTCGGATTGTCGCCGCCACCAACCGCGACCTGCAGGCCGAGGCGCGCGCGGGCCGGTTTCGCGAGGACCTTTATTACCGGCTGAGCGTGTTCCCGATAACCGTGCCGCCGCTGCGCGAGCGCAAGGCCGACATCCGGCCGCTGGCCGCGCACGTGCTGCGCCGGCTCGGGTACGGCCGGGAACTGCCCGCCCCGGTGCTCGAACTGCTGCGCGGCCACGACTGGCCGGGCAATGTCCGCGAGCTGGAGAACGTGCTCGAGCGGGCGCTGATTCTTTCGGGCGGGGGCGATATCGGGACGGAGCATATCCAGTTGCCCGAGCGGGCGGCGGGCGCGCGGGACATGACCCGTGTCGGCCCGCGAAACGGGATCGTGTCCCAAGCCGGGAGCCTCGCCGACGCCGAGCGGGAGCTGGTCGCGGACGCACTGCGCCGGGCCGGGGGCAACAAGAGCAAGGCCGCCCGGTCGCTGGGCATCACCCGCAGGGTGCTTTACAACAAGCTGCACAAGCTGGGGATGGACGGGGATGAAGATTGACGAACGTCAGCTGGCGAATGCGTCGGGCCGGGGAGGTGCACCGGCAGGACCAACTGGACGGAGCGGTGCAGGCGGCAGGCCGGTGCCGGGCACGCAAGTTATTGACAATGCGTGCTTTTGCGATGGCACGGCCGGTGCATTTGGACCCTTGAGGTAATAATGAAGTACATTGCCGTTCTGCTGGCGGTTTTCTGCGCGGTTGGGCTGGCCCAGTCGGGCGAGAAGGTCAGGCAAGAGCTGGAAACAACCGACCGGCTGTTGCGCGAGGCCGAGCCGATTGTCGCGCAGTCCGGGGTGGCCGAGGCGCTGGAGCTTTTTCGCCAGGCCGAGGACAAGCAGCGGGACGCGTGGCGGTCGCACGGCCGCGGCGAGTTCATCCGGGCGCTGGGCGAAACCAAGAACGCCCGGTTCCTGGTCCAGCGCGCGCTCGAGCTGGCCCGGCTGGATCCGGAGCGCGTCCGGGCCGAGTTGCGCCGGACTGGGGATTTCATCAACGAGCACCGGGCGCTGGTCATCCGTTCCGGCGTGCGGCTGGCCATCGAGCTGGGCCGCATCGCCGAATCCGAGCAGGAGGGCGCGGTTCGCGAGTTCGAGGCCCGGCGTTACCGGATGGCGTTCAAGCTGACGATGACCGCCCGGGTCCAT
>JAFGQF010000124.1 GCA_016935775.1 Caldifarciminota bacterium | reverse complement strand
TGTACACCTCGGTCGAGGACACCGACAAGCGGTTCATGCGTTCGCACTTCTACGGCGACGAGAACCCGCGGTTCAAGGGCCGGATGCTGGGCCAGGTGCCGATGGCGGGCTGGAAGTACTTTGGCCCGGACTCGTCCGACTACTTCATCTACTACGAGCTCGAGTCGGACTCGGGCTGGAACGAGCTGGTGCAGATGCTCGACACCTTCAACAACCGGCCGCAGGACATCGAGCGGGTGCTCGACCTCGACCGGCATCTCTGGATGCTCGGGTTCGATATCCTGACGGTGAACCTCGACGCGCCGGTGAACATGCCCCAGAACTTCTACCTGTACCAGGACGCGTCCGGCCGGTTCGCGCCGATTCCCTGGGACCTGAACGAGTGCTTCGGCGCGTTCCGCGACCTCGCCGGCACCGGCCAGCTCAACCTGGCCCAGATGCAGCGGCTTGACCCGTTCCTGCGCTCTGAGGACCCGGAGTACCCCATCTGCTCGAAGGTCCTGTCGGTCCCGCGCTGGCGGAGGATGCACGTCGCCCACCTGAAGACGATGATGCTCGAGTGGTTCGTCACCGACCGCTACCGCGACCGGGCCTACGAGCTGCAGGATATCATCGACGCCGCGGTCCAGGCCGACCCGAACAAGTTCTACTCCTATAATGACTTTCGGAACAACGTCACCCGGTCGGCCGGGTCGGGACCGCTGGCAATCGTCGGGCTGGTCGAGCTGATGGACACGCGGGTGGGCTGGCTGGCCGCGCGGCCGGAGTTCCAGGCGACCGCGCCGGCAATCGGGCCGGTGACCGCCGTTCCGGCGCGGCCGGCGCCCGGCGCCGAGGTCAGGTTCACGGCCTTCATCACCGACGCCGACTCGGCGTGGCTCGCCTGGCGCCAGGTCCCGGGCGCGCGCTTCGAAAAGGCGGCGCTGAGCGAGAGCAGCGGCGCCTGGACCGCGTCAATCCGCGCCGGAACCGGCGACATCCACTACTACGTCTACGCCGAGAACGCGGACGCGGGCCGGTTCGCTCCGGAGCGGGCCGAGCACGAGAGCTTCGTCCTGCCGGTGGCCGGCGACGTGGTCATCAACGAGCTGATGGCCCTGAACGAGGCGACGGTGCCGGACCAGAACGGCGAGTTTGACGACTGGGTGGAACTGTACAGTAACTCGGGTTCGCCGCTATCGCTCGACGGCTGGTTCCTGTCCGACGACACGCTCGAGCCGTACAAGTGGGAGTTCCCGGACACGGCGATTCCCGGGCACGGGTTCCTCGTGGTCTGGTGCGACGACGACGAGGGCCAGCCCGGGCTGCACGCGAGCTTCAAGCTCGCCGAGGGCGGCGAGCAGGTGGTGCTGTCCGACCCGGACGGCGACGGGTTTGACCGGGTGATATTCGGCCAGCAGCAGGCCGATATCAGCTTCGGCCGGTTCCCGAACGGCACAGGCGGGTTCCGGCTGATGAACCCGACCTTCGGGGCCGAAAACGACAGCGGTGTCGGGATCAGAGAGAATGGCGAAGTGCGAATGTCGAGTGACGAATCCGGGCTGACCGCCGGGCCCAACCCGTTCCGCGGCGCCTGCCGGCTGACCTGGAAACTGCCGTTCGCGGCCGAGGTCGAGGTCCTGGTCTTTGACGCCGCCGGCCGCCTGGCCGCCGAGCTGGCGCGCGGGCGGCAGGGGCCGGGCGAGCACTCGGCGACATTCGCGGCCCGGGAACCGGTCCCGGGCGGCGTCTACTTCGCCCGGCTCGCGGCCCGGAGCGGGGCGGCCGCGCCGGTTGTCCGGACAGTCAAGCTGGTTATGACAAGGTGACCAACAGGAGCGAACGGATGAAGCGAGCACTGAGCGCGGTGATGCTGCTGACGGCAATCGCGGGGCCGGCTCTCGGCCAGGCCTACGACGGCCTGACCCTGTACAACACGATGACCAGCCGGACCACGCGGCTGATCGACAACTCGGGCCAGACGATCAACTCCTGGTCGTGCAACTCGAACGTCGCCTACCTGTCCTACCTGATGGAGGACTCGACCCTCTGGCGGCCGGGCGTGTACTCGAACGCGACCCTGCGCCCGGCGGCGTACGGCGGGCTGATCGAGCGCTACGACTGGAACGGCAACGTCATCCAGAGCTTCGTCTGGTCCGGGACCAACCACGTCCAGCACCACGACATCCAGCCGATGCCCAACGGCAACGTCCTCGTCGTGTCGGTCGACCGCCGGACCCGGGCCGAGGCCCAGGCGCTGGGCCGGGCGAGCGTGCCGGGCAGCTACATCTGGTCCGAGATGCTCGTCGAGTACGACCCGGTCGGCGATTCGGTCGCCTGGGAGTGGCGGCTCTGGGACCACCTCATCCAGGACGCGGATTCCGCCAAGCCCAACTACGGCGTGATCGCCGAGCACCCCGAGCGGTTCGACATCAACGTCGGCGCGGTCTCGTTCAACGGCGACTGGATCCACGCCAACGCGGTGGACTACCGGGAGGACGACGACCTGGTCGTCTTCTGCTCGCACTACACCCACGAGCTGTACGTCATCGACCACTCGACCACGACCGATGAGGCCCGGGGATCGACCGGCGGCCGGCACGGCAAGGGCGGCGATTTCCTCTACCGCTGGGGCAACCCCCAGAACTACGGCCGGGGTACGAGCGCGGACCAGCACTTCTTCGTGGTCCACGGCGCCAACTGGATAGCGCCCGGGCTCGAGGGCGCGGGCAACATCCTGATATTCAACAACGGCGACCGGCCGGGCACGGGCAGCGATTTCTCGTCGGTCGAGGAGATCGTCCCGCCGCGCGATTCCAGCGGCTTCTTCATCGTGCCCGCGGACTCGGCCTTCGGCCCGGACGAGCCGGCCTGGACGTACTCCAACCCGGGCACGTTCTACTCCAACC
>JAFGQF010000123.1 GCA_016935775.1 Caldifarciminota bacterium | reverse complement strand
GAGCCGGAGATTCCGGAGGTCAGCCTCCAGGCAATCAACTTCGACTTCGACAAGTACGACATCCGGCCGGGCGACGCCCAGAAGCTCGAGGCGAACGCCCAGGAACTCAAGGATGCGGGCGGGATGGGCTACGAGCCCGACGTGATGATCGAGGGCCACTGCGATCCGATCGGCACGTCGGAGTACAACATGGCGTTGGGCCAGCGCCGGGCCGACGCGGCGCAGGCGTTCCTGGTCAAGCTGGGTGTGCCCGCGAGCCAGCTCTCGACGATCAGCTATGGCGAGGAGCGGCTGGTCACCCAGAATGAGGCCGAGTACGAGCAGAACCGCCGGGCCGAGTTCAAGCCCGAGTAGGCGGAGACCGAGATATTCACTGACCGGATGATGACGGCCGGCAGGCCCGGCGGACTGATTCTCGCCAGCCTGCTGGCCGTCCTGCTGTTCAGCGGTTGCGGCTGGCACGGCGAATACGTCCGGCGCGGTGTCGTGATGGACTCGGTCGCGGTGCGGCTGGACCGTGTCGAGCGCGCCCAGCAGACGCAGGAGCAGGACGCGCGGGCGTTCCGGGCCGAGTTGCTGGCCGGGCTCGACGCGCTCGAGAACCGGGTCGACCAGCTTGACGCCCGGCTGGTGGACCTGGACGAGCGCGTGAGCCGCATCGGCCGAAAGCTCGGGGTGTGGCACCAGATAGTGATCCCGGGCGAGTCGGTGCCAGGTCCGGACACGCTGGCGCCGCCGCCGGATTCGGGCGCGGTCGGGCCGGACTCGCTGCGGCCGGCCCTGGACCCGGACCAGCTCTACAACACCGCCTACCTCGACTTCACCCGGGGCAACTACCGGGTGGCGGTCGCCGGGCTCGAGCAGTACCTGCAGATGTTCCCGGACTCGGAGATGGCCGACAACGCCCTGTACTGGATCGGCGAGTGCTGGTACTCGCTGGGCGAGCTCGGCAAGGCCGAGGAGGAGTTCAAGAACGTACTCATCCGTTACCCGACCGGAAACAAGGTCCCGGCCGCGACCTACAAGCTCGGGCTGGTCTACCTCGCGCAGAACCGCGAGGACGCGGCCAGGCGCCAGTTCGAGGCGGTGGTGGAAAAGTACCCAGGTTCCACTGAAGCAAAACTCGCCCAGGAACGTCTAAACCGCTAGCCTGACAAGATGACACCTGCAGTACCGGCCGGCGGCGGCTTCTTCGACCCATTCCTGCGCGCGGGCATCTTCGCGCAGGTCATCCTGTTCATCCTGCTGGCCGCGTCGGTGGTGTCATGGGCGATTATCATCGCCAAGTGGCGCAGCCTGAACCGGGCGCGCAAGCAGACCCGCCAGTTCCAGAACCTGTTCCGGCACCGGGTGCGGCTGGGTGACTACGAATCGGTCGCCCGCGACCTCCGCGACTCCCCGCTGTCTAGCCTGCTGCTGGCCGGGGTCGAGGAGTGGCGGGCATTGAACCAGTACCTGTCCGGCCAGGACAACCGGACGGCACTGCTCCCGCAGCTGATTTCCAACGTCCACGAGGCGATGGAACGGGCCCAGTCGCGCGAGCTCGAACGGCTCGAAGGACGGCTGACGTTCCTGGCCATCGTCACCAGCGTCGCGCCGTTCCTCGGCCTCTTGGGCACGGTCCAGGGCGTGCTGCGGTCGTTCCTCGCGCTCAGGGGCCAGGAGTTCGTCACGCTCCAGAACATCGCGCCCGGGATATCGGATGCGCTCATCACCACCGTGGTCGGGCTGGTGGTCGCCATCCCGGCGGCGATTTTCTACAACCACTTCGCGGGCAAGGTGCGCGACCTCGACGCCGAGATGGACCGGTTCAACTCCGAGCTGGTCGGCATCTTCCGGCGCGAGACGGTCGCGCCCGCGCCGCAGCCGCAACAGGAACGGGTTTGAAGCGCGGCCGCCGGCTCAAGCTGATGGCCGAGATGAACATCACCTCGCTGGCCGACGTCAGCTTCACCCTGATGATAATCTTCCTCATCGCCGGCATCTCGACCGCCATCGCCCGACGCCAGGGCGTGGACCTCGACCTGCCGCGCGCCTCGACCATCGAGCCCCAGACCAGGGAGGGGCTCGAAATCAGCATCCAGAAGGACGGGACCATCACCGTCGGCCGGCAGAAGACCAACCGCCAGGGCTTTCCCAAGGCCTTCGGCGACCAACTCAGCCGGCGCGACTACGACCGGGTCTACCTGCGCGCGGACAAGGTGGTGGACTACGGGCTGGTGATGTACGTCATCGGCCGGGTGCGCGAGCAGGGGATCACCAACATCGGCCTGGTGGCGCTGCCGGAGAACTGACGGACATAAACACCAAGACACCAAGTACACCAAGGTTCGCGGACGCCCCGGTCCTCGTGTTCGCTTCGTGCTCTTGGTGCCTTGGTGTTGTCTTCCTGGCCCGATGAGGAAGGAACTGCTGTACTCGTTTGTCGGGCACCTGGTGCTGTTCGCGGTGCTGGGCCTGGTGACCGCGACGAGCCTCAAGCGCGAGCGCAAGCGGCCCCAGGTGTTCACGGTCCGGCTGGTCAACCCGGGCGAGCCGAT
>JAFGQF010000122.1 GCA_016935775.1 Caldifarciminota bacterium | reverse complement strand
TCTTGAGTCTACCATGGGTTGCAGGAGCAGTATGCCATATGAGACATCAAGGACACAAAGACGGAACGCACGTCAGATTGGCGGTGCGGACAGACCAAGCCGGTTCCGCCCGCGCAATCCCTACCGCTGTACGATGACCTTGCGGACCGCTGTCCGGCCGCAGTCGCTATTCGGCCAGCACGAGCTTCCTGGACAGGCCGACATCGTCCGTCTCCAGAATGCAGTAGTAGATTCCCACCGCAACCGCCCGGCCCGAGACGTCCGTGCGGTCCCAGCTCAACCACCCGGTCCCGGCCAGGCCGGAGTCGAGCAACCGCACCAGCCTGCCGGTGACGTCTGCTACCCGAAGTGAACCGTGGGCCGCCCCTGGCAATGCGTACCTGATTCGCACGTCTCCCACGGACGGCACGACCGGCTGCAGCAGCAACCCCGGGCCCGCGCCCAGCGCCGGGCTCCACTCGGACATCCCAACGTAATCGCAACGGGCAAACCAGGCATCGCCAAGTCTGGTGTCGTAGTCATCGCCGCCGTAGATGCCGACCCGGGCGTTGAATGGGTCGAACCACCCGGGCGCGTTGCGCCGCGGCGCGGGGTCCTGGCCGCCCGAACTGATGCGCGTCCACGTCTCGGTCGCCAGGTCAAGAATGAACGCATCGTTGTAGAAGTAGTGCCCGCCCACGTAGTCGTAACCGCCGAACACGAACAGCTCTCTCGAGTCCGGTGAATACCCGGAGCTGTGTCCCGCGCGCCGGGAAGGCGAAGTCCCCTGCGGGCTCAACTGCGTCCAGCTCTCATAGGTGGAATCAAGTCCGAGCGCCCAGACGTCGGCGTAGAACGTCTCCGGTCCCCTACCCCCGAAAAGGACGAGCCGGTTCTCGGTCGCGTCCCAGCAGCAGGCACCGTCGCACCTGTCGGCTGGCGGCGTGCCTGTCGGCGACAGTTCCCGCCATTCCGGCGTCGGACAGCCGACGCTCAGCGTCCAGACGTCGTTCACGAACTGGCCGCGCGAGTCGATGCCACCGAACACGATGAGCGACTGGCGCGTATCGTGGTAGATGACATAGGCTCCCCGCCGAGCGGTGGGAGGCGTGCCACCGGCCGTCACCTCGGACCACGACTCGCTTCCTGGGGTCAGGCCCAGGGCCCACACGTCAACGAAGCGCGTGGAGTTCGCCTCTCCGCCGAAGATGAGCATCCGGTTGTTCGCGGAATCATAGACCGCGTTCGCACCCCAACGCGGTGCCGGGCGCGCGCCGGTAGGCTCGAGCCGGATGAACCTGTAGCCGGTCACGGTGTCGAGCGGGATCTCCCAGACATCGTTTGACCCGGCAGAGCCGGACTGGCTCCCGCCGAAGATGAGCACGCGGCGGTTCGCGCGGTCGACGGTCGCACAGGCGTACTTCCCGGCCGTCGGCGTTATCGGCGACCAATCCAACGCCACGGCGACAACCACCGACACCAGCAATCCTGCCAAGATGATCCTATTCATGCTTCCTCCCTAGTCCTGAACAACAACCTTCCGGACCCCGGTCCTCCCTGAATGCTCACTACTTGATGCGGTATGCTCATTCAGGAAATAGACACCGGGAGCCAGTCTGTGCCTCCGGTCCGTCACGTCCCGGCCAAGCGCATCCACCACCCGGCAGGCCAACCGCGCCAGGTCGGGGGCGCGCATGATGGTGGGCCAGCGGGCGTGGACAGGCGGCTCCGCGCCTTGCTCTTCTGTTCCGAGCACATCCACGCCACGGGCAATCCATATGCCGTCCGTCGTCGAGAACGCAACCACGGGTTGCCCCAGCGGGCCCATCTCCACGTCCACCCGGGTTTCCCGGTCAATGGCCGTCGATATCAGCCTGCGGTGCCAGCCCAAGGAGTCCCGGTACATGAAGCAAAGCTCGTCCGGTCTCGTGTAGGCCAGGCATACGCGCCCCATGTCATCAACGGCCAGCCCGGCCGCCCACGCCAACGTGTCCAGCGAATCGGGGCTGCATCTGAACCTGCTGATGTGTTCCGGCCAGAGCCCGCCCGTCTCGCACTGGCAGGTCGCGGCAGAACCGTGCCTGGCGGCCAGCGCCGTGGCCGTGATGCCGACTTCAGTCCCGCCGGCCAGCCACTCGCGTTCCCAGCTGTCCGGGCCGGGATGCATAAGGTACAGCTCCGAACTCCACGGCGGGTCCGCGCCTCGTCCGAAACCCGGGAACGAATAGCCGCCTTGAACCAGCGCCCATACTCCATCGTCCGGGCCGACCGCGATGTCCACGGGACCGTAGTCAAAGTACGGGGAGGAACTCCACATCACCGTGTCTACCGCCTCCCAGGTATCGCCCAACGTCAGCCGGACCACGCCGTAGTCGCCGAGGCTGGTGTTGCACAGCAGCATGGCATCGCCCGACGAGTCGTAGGCAAACGGAACCCTGCCGAAGACAACCTCATAGTCCGAGGTCCTGGACACCCAAGCCGTGTCACGCCACTCGAGCAGGGTAGCGTGCAAGGTCGTGTCCGCGTAGGCGACGCCGTACTTCCCGGTCCGGCTGACTGCAAAGGTCCCGCCGTAGTAGCCTCGGTTTGGGATGGCGACGTCCTGGTAGCGCCAGACCGAATCCCGGCTGGCAACGCGGGCCACGAGCTGCTCTTGGTCGCCGTAGGCAACGAAGCACCGGCCATCGGGACCGAACTCGAGTTCAATCCACTGCCTGCCCCATACGGCGGTATCCACCTGCTCGAACTCCCAATGCTGCCCGGCGCCAACCGCTACCAGGGCCACGACCGCCAGCAATAGACGTCGCATCACGCTTCCCTACCGCTGCACGATGACCTTGCGGACCCTTGAACCCTCGGACCCCTGACCCCTCGAACCCTCTCTGACGAAGTAGACCCCGGGCGCGACACCCCCGAGGTCGTTCCGTCCCGGAAGCAGGTCCAGCAGCTTGCGGCCGGTCACGTCCACCAGCGAACCGCTCTCACCCACCACCAGCGTAAGGTACCTCTGCACCAGGGTTGCCGGCGGCGGCTCCCCCTGTCCGACGAGCAGCATAGTATCGCGCACCACCGCGATGAGCGTGTCGTCCACGGCCACGTACGCCCGACCGTTGCCCGCGTCCCAGTGCACCCCGACCCCCAGCTCGAGCGGGACGGTTGCCACCACCCGGGTGTCCGGGTCAATGAACGCCACTCCTCCCGGGCCGACTGCCAGCGCCCGTCCGCTCTCCGGGTCCAAGTGCAGCCCCTCCGGGTGGAAGCCGACCGCCACGTTGTCCAGCACCGCGCCGGCAAGGCCGTCAGCCACCAGTACCGAATCCGCGTTCCCGCAGTACAGCAGGTGCCGGACCGTGTCGCAGGCGACCGGCCCGCTTCCGCTCAGCCGGCCGTAGCCGAACTCGGCGACGAACATGGCCCGCCCGGGGTCGTAGACCTGCACCCTGTGCGGGTCGACGAGGTACAGCCTGTCCAGTCCCGGGTCGAACGACAGGACCCAGCTACGAGACTGGTACTCGAGCAGGTTCTCGGCCAGACCGGTCGCGGGGTCCAGCGCTATCACAGTCCCGTTGTCCAGCGCCAGGTAGACCAGTCCCCGGCCCGGGTCAACGGCTGCCGACCGCACAAAACCCTCGACCGGCACCTGCGGGCCCGGGGTCTCGGTCAACCAGTCCAGCAGGAACACGTAGCGGTACTGCGAGTCCACGTTCTGGGTCACCTGGTAGACGGTCTTCCGGAGCGACGGCAGCGGCAGGCTCGGCTCGACCCAGCGCCGCGCGCGCTCGGGCAGCAGGACCCGGTACGAGGAATCACCCGGGTCGAGGCTGGCAAGCCAGGAATCGCCGTACTCGATGTCGATGCCCGCGTGGACGCGCCCGGTCTGCGTAACCGCGACCAGGTCGGACAGGTGACAGCCCGGGCCCGGCATCATCCCAAGCACGCGGCCGGTCCCGGGATGAACGGTCATCAGCATCGACGGGTGGAGATGGCAGCAGTAGAGCCGGTCGCGCACCGGGTCGTATCTCAGGCACTCGAGGTCGGACGGCAGTTCCGGGCCCACGACACCGCAGACGATGCCGCCAACCGGGTCCACGCATCGCAGTTGCTCGACCTCGTCGTATGCCCAGACCCGGTCCTGGACCGGGTCGTAGGCCAGCAGGTCGACGTAGCCTTTCCAGGGCGCCATCGACAGCGCGGAGTCGGTCCGGCAGTCAACGCTCGCCAGCCCGCGCCGGGCCCAGTCGTAGGCGTAGAGCCGGCCGTGAGCTTCGTCCACCGCGACCAGGCCCGGGGACACGCTCGATGCACCGACCACCCGGTGAAGGAGGCTGTCCCCCCGCGTGTCAAAGACGGCGATCGGGCCCTCCTCCACCTCGAAGGCGTAGAGCTTGCCCAACCCCGGCTGGACCGCCAGGACCACCATCGACCGTCCGAACTCGTCCTCGACATCGATGCGACCGACCACCGAATCGGTCGCTCCATCCAGCACCAGAATCTCCTTCGTCCAGTGGTCGGACACGTAGACCTTGTCGGCGGCCGGGTCGCAGGCAAGGTAGTTGACGCCCTCGGAATCGAGCCAGCCCAGCACTGCCCCGGTGCCGAGGTCGACCACCGTCACCATCCCGTGGGAGTCCATCAGGTACGCCTTGTCGCGGACCGGGTTATGGTCCATCACCCAGTAGTCGTCGGTCGAGTCAAGCCGGATCGTGAACTGGACTGAGTCGGCCCGGCAATCATAGAAGCTCAGCAGTCGCGGGTCGGAATGATGGAAGACCAGCAGACGGTCGCCTGCCTCGTCGAGGTACAGGTTCTGAGCCCCGGGTGACAGCGGCACCCGCCGCAGCTCGTCCTGGGACAGCCCGTCGAAGACCACCAGCGTGTCCGGGCCCAGCGCGTACAGCCGGTCGAGTCCGGCATGAAAACAGGCGTCGGTGACCGTTGTGCCTCGCGCCAGCAGCGCCCGGCGGCCGAGTGTCCGCGTGTCCACGACCAAGATGCCGCGACCGCCGCAGACGTACAGCAGGCCGTGGTTCGGGTTTGCGGCCAGCGCGCCGACCCAGGAGACCGCCAGAGGGTCGGCGAGGCTGATGTACCGTTCCAGCAACTGGCCGGATGCCAAGGCCGCGAGCAGTAGTCCAGCCAGCACAACGCGTCGCATCACGCTCCCTCGGGTTCAGTATGCGGCCGGCAATGCCGTCCTGTCAAGCCCGATGTCTGACTGCCGCCCGCGCGACCGCCGAACAGGCCATTGCTACCGGCTGTCCGTCACCGCCCGCGCGACCGCCAGCACAAGACGCCGCATCGCTTCTCCCTACCGCTGGACGATGACCTTCCGGACCGCTGTCCGGCTGCC